>JAESQX010000234.1 GCA_016764875.1 Gammaproteobacteria bacterium | reverse complement strand
GGGTCAATTACCCGCCATTGCCCTTCTATCAGCTTCTGGTAGAAGCAACTTTCCCTGCCAGTATGGCAGGCAATACCACCTATTTGCTTTACCAGATAGCACACCGAGTCATTGTCGCAATCAAGGTACACATCCACAAGCTCCTGAATATTTCCGGACTGCTCGCCCTTGCGCCACAAGGTTTTCCGCGATCTGGACCAGTAGACGGCCCGTTTTTCTTTGATGGCTGTCTCCAGCGCCTCTTTACTTATCCATGCCTGGGTCAAAATACGCTTACTTTCATGGTCCTGGGTAATCACTGGCACCAGGCCATCGCGGTTCCAGTTAATTTGCTCCAGATATTCAACAGGCATTATTGGCTTCTCTTGATTGACCTCGGTGGCCTGATCTCAGGCTCTACAGGGATTATAAAGGAATAGTCCTTGTTTAGTACCCTTGCTGGCTTTTGGTCAGAATCGTGTCGCCAGCAAAAACAAGCCGGTCAAACCCAGCAGGGCCGGCAAAAGAGGGATTGATGCCGAGAATTGTGCAATGGCCGGGTGCAGAGATAGACCGGCTGCCACCAATGCCAGGATACCAACCAGGGTTGATCGTTTTTTCCTTCTATTGGCCCGTTCCTCATCAAATTTCTGTCGCTGAATCAGGGTGTCATTGATTTCAGCCAGGCGGGAAGTCTCATTCATCGAGTTTAGAACCATTTGGGGAAGGTCAGGCAGCTGCTCTATCAAGTCCGGGATGTTATCTTTTATCCGGTTAAACAGGGTGACAGGACTCAAGCGGGTTCTGTTCCATTTTTCAAGAAAGGGTAATGCTGTCTGCCACAGATCCAGATCAGGATAGAGCTGTCGACCAAGGCCTTCTACGTTTAACAGAGTTTTTTGCAGAAGTACTAATGATGGCTGGACTTCCATGTTGAATCTGCCTGCGGTTCGAAATAACTGAACCAGCAAATCCCCAAAAGAAATTTCTTTAAGGGGTTTTTCGAAGATAGGTTCGCAAACGGTACGCATGGCCGCTTCGAATTCTATTATCCGGGTTTCTTTAGGCACCCAACCACACTCAACGTGTAATTCAGCTACCTTGCGATAATCCCGCTTGAAAATAGCTAACAGGTTTCTTGCCAGGTATTGTTGGTCAGCGGGGCTGAGTGAACCAATAATGGCACAGTCAATGGCTATATATTGTGGGTTGTCCGGGTCACTGGCGTTTACGAAAATATTGCCCGGGTGCATGTCCGCGTGGAAGAAGCTGTGATCGAAAACCTGGGTAAAGAAAATTTCCACACCTGTTTCCGCCAGCTTTTTAAGATTAACACCATGGGATTTCAGTGCATCGATATCAGACACGGGTATACCGTAGATTCGCTCCATAACCAGCATATTGCTTCGTGTGTATTCCCAGTAAATTTCCGGCACGAAAAGCGCATCAGATCCGTCAAAATTTCGTTTTAATTGAGAGGTGTTTGCCGCCTCGGCAAGCAGGTCGAGTTCATCCAGGATAATGTTTTCATAATCATTGATGACCTCGACCGGGCGTAACCGTTTGCCAATGGCAATTTTGTTTTCAACGTGAAGTGCAAGCCATTTGAGAAGTTTAATATCAGCGCGGATGGTTTTTTCAATACCGGGTCGTATGACTTTAATTACAACCTCTTCGCCACTTTTTAACTTCGCGCCATGTACCTGCGCCACCGAAGCTGAAGCCAGTGGTTCCAGGTCAAGTCGGCTGAACAAGGTGTTGCTGTCAACACCCAGTGACTCACTCACCAGTTGTTCGATACCCGGCGTGTGAAACCCAGGTACGTTATCTTGCAAACCCTGCAACTCATCTGCCAGGGCGCTGTCCAGAAAATCCCTGCGAGTCGAAAGAAGTTGACCAAATTTTATGTAAATGGGGCCCAGTTCTTCCAGTGCCAGGCGCAATCGTTGATGTTTGGCTAACTTTCTATTGCCACTGAATATCCAGGGCAGGCCGTAAAGGGACAGGAATAATTTTATTGCAGGGGAACTGCTCTGGCCTTTCAAATACTCGTCCAGACGATATTTGGCCGCTACATTAACAATTTTTATCAGGCGTGGAATGTGGGACACTATGCAATTACTAGAAAATTCATGGGGTTACAAGGGTCTGCAAAGATACCATCAGATGCTGAACTCCACAAGCTAACCATAGTGGCATAAGCGCTGGGAAACAGCAGAAAATCAATCGGTAGGCCTTGCTTCGAATTCCTCTAGGCGCTGTTCTAATAATTGTTTGCGAGCCGTCAGCCGGTCGATATTGAGTTTCAAGGCATCCAGATCCTGATCAAAAATGTCGATCTGATTTAGGGGTGGGGTGACTCGACTTTCTTCATGCAGATACTCATCAATATTACCGGTGACGGCCTGAGCAGTTTCCCTGGTGAAGGCAAAAAGTTTTCCCAGCAATGTTTCCAGGCCATGAACAGGCACATCGCCTACTACAGCCGCCAGGGGATCCTGCCAGTCTATTTCCATGCTTTCGAACAGGTTGAATACGTCCTGGATAAATTCATTGTCTCCGCTTATCTGTACACCCTGGTTGACAAGGGGGCGATTGGAGCTCCTGTTCGCCAGAATTCCCAGTAAGTCTGACGCAGACCCGGTAATTTTTCCGTCTATATTTTCTTCGTCCTCATTCACAAAACTAAGGCGAATACTGCCGGGGTAAAAACACACAAAAATATTGATTCCCGGTGTCAGGACTTCAATCTCAAGTACTTTACCCGTGTGTCCTGGCAATTTTTCCAGCAGTTTCCGGTCTCGGGAAATACACTGATTTATCACCAGTTCGAAAGGTGCCAGCAGCGCTGAGGAAAGTAGGTTATTCAATGTGTCGTCCTGCTATGATTATTGCGGAGTTTGGGGTTTTTCTAGCTTTCCCTGTTCTTGAATCCCAGGTGTATAGCACAAACACCACCCATGACATTGTGATACCTGGAATCGAAAAAACCGGCATCGGTCATCATATCCTTGAGCGTATTCTGATCAGGGTGCATGCGAATTGATTCAACCAGGTAACGATAGCTGTCACTGTCTCCTGACACCAGTTTGCCGGCTACTGGCCACAGTTTTGAATAGGTATCATAGGCCTTGCCCACAAGGGGATTAACAGGTTTGGAGAACTCCAGTATTAAAACCCGTCCCCCGGGTTTTAATGACCTGTACATTGACCTCAATGCCGCCTCTTTATCAGTGACGTTACGCAGGCCATAGGCGATACAAATGCAATCGAAAGTATTGTCAGCGAATGGCAGTTCTTCGGCGTTTACCTGGGAATAAGAAATATTACTTCCCGCGCCTTTGTCGATTATGCGGTTGCGGCCAACTTTTAGCATCGACTCGTTGATATCTGCCAGTATTACTTTTCCGGAGTCACCTACCAGTTTAGAAAAATTAAGGCTGAAGTCACCGGTTCCGCCGGCGAGGTCAAGCACGGTCTGGCCGGGCCTGATAGCACTTAACTCGATGGCGAATCGCTTTACAAGGCGGTGAGTGCCCAGCGACATGATGTCGTTCATCACGTCGTAGTTCTGGGCCACGGAATCAAATACCCCCTCTACCAGTGAGGATTTTTCCTCCACAGGAACTGTCTTGTAACCAAAATGGGTGGTTTGTTCAGTGTCGGAATTAGATGGATTATCAGCCATAGGACGATCGTTTTAGTCGGAGGTCTTCTCTTTTGAGGCAAGGGGCATAATGTTAACTGCCTGGGTTCCCGGAGGCAATGGTTCCCGGCTGGAGTTGCTGGCTTTGAGTTTG
>JAESQX010000233.1 GCA_016764875.1 Gammaproteobacteria bacterium | reverse complement strand
TTCATCAATTTGAAATCCCGCCTTTCACTTATCGATTTACACCGTGCGCTGATAAAGGAAAATCTTGGTAGTAGATGGATTGAAAAAGATATCGCCGGTTTGTATTTTTCCTGTATGGAAATAGGGCTGACCCAGCGGGACCTGTTTCGCTTTATGTGCACCTATAAGGGCAAAGGCCTGCGTGAGACTCTGGAAGAGGATGCACAATTCTGGAAGCAGGTAACTTTAAAAGCAGCCGCTCTGTATGAGAAGCTGAACAGGCATCAGTAATTCGCTATGAGGAAATTAACCAGCAAAGATTTGGCTGAAATGGGGAGAGATGTCGAAGCTCCGTTTCGGCTGAGTATGGTCCCTGGTGCGGATAGTGACCCGGCGGCGGCTCCGATTGAATTAAGAGTTGATAAGATATTGCGCCTGCTTGCAGGCAAGAGACTGGTGGCCCTGGGAACATGTGAGGGAATAGACCAGCCAGTGATCCTCAAATTATTTTTTCAAAAGGGGCATTGGGAAAGGCATATTCTGCGCGAACTCTCAGGCACCAGGTTGATTGCAGAGGCAAAGATACGAACACCGCGATCCTTGCTGAGAGCTACTGCCATGGATGGCCAGGGAGGAGCGCTGATTAATGAATATTTGTCTGGCGCAAAGAGTATCGGTGAATTGTCTGAGGCCAGCGGCTACCAGTCACATCAACTCACAGGAAAAGTGCTGCACCTGATAAGCCAATGCCACTTGAATGGTTTGTGGCAGAAAGACATCCACCTGGAAAATTTTCTGCTTTATAACGACGAGGTGTACCTGCTCGATGGTGCTGATGTAAAGACAGAGACACCGGGCAAACCATTACAGAACAAGACTCGGTTAAATAATCTTGCACTCTTTTTTGCGCAATTCCCGGTAAGACACGACCAGTTCCTCCAGGAACTGCTAAGCCCTCTTCAGCAACACAATTCAATGGATGATAGCTCGGCAGAATCATTTTCTAGCCTGGTACGTAATGCCAGGGAAGGGCGAATTGATGCCTACTTTAAAAAAATCACCCGTTCTTCCACCGCACACATTGCCCGGCGCAGTGCCAACAGGGTAATGATTTGTGACAGGGCGATAGTTTCCCGGGAGTTTAATGATTTTGTCGAGAATCCGGACAGGTATATTCAACAGGGTGAAATGGTCAAAGCAGGCAACACCTCAACAGTGGCCGTTGTTACCATAGAAGGGAAACGCTATATATTAAAGCGCTATAATATAAAAAGTTTCTTGCATGGTGTGAAGCGTGCGCTGGGTCAACTGCTTGGCAAAGATCGTGCCCTGAATTCATGGCGCTTTGCTTTGATTCTACCGATGCTTGGTGTTTCCACGGCCAGACCATTGATGATGCTTCAGCGGCGGTTGCTCTGGTTGATTCCCCGGGAATCCTACTTTCTATGTGATGTGCTGGAGGGTAAAACGGTTACGGAGATATTTGAAAATGAACAGTCAGGCCTCGACGTGCAAGAGAGTGTGTTTCATGCTTTCAGCGAGTTTTTCAAAGTGATGGCACAAAGCCGTATTACACATGGAGATTTAAAAACAAGTAATTTCATATTTGCAAACAATACACTGTATGTTCTGGACCTGGATGCAATGACTCGACATAAGAGCGAGGATTCATTCAGGAAATTATTTAATAAGGATTTGAATCGGTTTGCCGCCAATTGGACTGGCAGAACCGAATTTAAATCTGCAGCAGAGCAAGCGTTACAGGTAACGAAGGCCTTCAGCGACAAAAGCTTCTGAGACGGAGCGAAAAGTTAATCTGACATGGCAGAGAAATGACACAGGTAATACTAGGATTATCCGGTGCGATCGGGCACGGCCCGGCCGCCGCGCTATTTGTTGACGGCAAACTTGTAGCGGCTGCTGAAGAAGAACGCTTTATCCGGCGTAAACATGCGAAGGGAGAGATGCCCTATCACGCGGCAAGATTCTGTATGCAATATGCCCAGATAAATCCTTCTGAGGTAAATATCATTGCCATACCCAGCGCATCCATATCCATATTCAGTGGGGCACGCTGGCACTATGCAAGACGGCACTGGTATGCACCGGATCGTGCCATAGACAGTATTTTCAATGGCAATCGGAGATACCGGCGCCATGTAAGAAGATTGAAGGTATTTCTGGAGCAGCTGCATATTCCGTGGCAGGAAATAAAATTTGTGCCGGTAGAACATCAATTGGCTCACGCAAGCAGCAGTTACCACCTGAGCGGTTACAGCAAAAAGACAGCAATTCTTACCATAGATTCTCGTGGGGAATATGCTTCCATGCTACTTGCCAAGGGTGAGAACGGAAAAATTAAAAAGCTGAAGGAATTTTATGACCCCGATTCCCTAAGCGGTATGTATGCCGCTATCACGGACTACCTTGGATTTGATATTCCTGACGGTGAATTCAAAGTGATGGGGATGGCACCTTTCGGCGACCCGGACAAGTATGACCTTTCTTTTCTTGCTGACTTTAACGGGAAGAACTTTAAGGTTAATAACAAACTTATCAGTACGGTGGGTTTCCGGCGCTTTAAAGCCAAATCCCGGGGTCACTATTTCAGCCGTAAACTGGTTGAGATTCTGGGCCCACGCCGGGAAGGCGCACTGGTTGATGATCCCTACATTCATTATGCGGCTGGCATACAAAAATTATACGAAGATATCGCAGCGGCTCTGGTGACCCATTACCTGTACCCCGTAATGAAGGAAAGCGGGCAGCTGGTTTTCGCCGGCACCAGCTCGATGAATATAAAACTAAATCAGCGGCTTGAATCACTGCCTTGTGTAAAACAGTTTTTTGTCCACCCTGCCTGCGGTGACGCAGGTACGGCGATAGGTGCGGCGGCCTATGCAGCAGCAAAACAAGGTCAAATGATTCAGCCACTGAAAACGGTGTTTCTTGGTCCGAAATTTACCAAGGCGCAATGTATAAGCGCTTGCCGTAACCATCGGGATAAACCGCAATGGCAAGAACTTGAGAACGCGCCTGAGGCAGCGGCTGATCTTCTGGTCAAAGGGAAGTTAGTTGCCTGGTTTCAGGGACGCATGGAGTTTGGCCCACGGGCGCTGGGCAATCGAAGCATACTCGGGAACCCGGGCCAACCGGAGGTAACTGACTTGCTTAACAGCCGGGTGAAATTCAGGGAGCGCTGGCGCCCGTTTTGTCCAAGTTTACTGGATACCTTTGCGGCGGATTTTCTTGATTCCGAAACAATGCCGAAATACATGTGTACCAGTGTGCCGGTAAAAGAGAAATGGCGGGAGAAGTTTTCCCCGGTTGTTTTTCATGATGGCACAACCCGGCCACAGGTGGTCACCCATGATGCCAATCCACGGTTTTACCAGCTACTTAAATTCATGGAGGAGAAGACAGGCTTTGGTATTGTAATAAATGCGTCGTTGAATCGTCCTGCGGAAGCATTGGTCTGCTCCCCGGAAGACGCCGTAAATATGTTTATCGGGTCAGAGCTGGAATATATGATTATGGAAGATATTCTGGTTACCAAGCGAGACGAACCAGAAGACTGGTAACGCTGTCGCCCCATGAAAAGTGTTATGAGCTTGCTAGTCCACCACCTTTCTATAGATAATCAATTGCTGATCATTTTCATCCGGGAAAGTAATTACAGCTTCAACCCTGGATTTAACGGCGTCGGTTTCAAATAACTGAGTCATATCAACATTGGTCTCCACCGCAATCAGGCTGCCCTTGGTCGCCTGTAATATTTCAGCTTCGCCTAGATTTCGCACTGTTAGATCATAGTTATCTTTTTTTCCGCTGAAATAGGCGACAGCGTGATTATTGGTTATCAGGGAAGTGTTCTCTTCACTGTTAATGGATACCCACTCGGCCGCATCGTAAAGATAATTTTTACTATTACCAAAAGTAATATAGGCATCTATGCAGCAATATAATAAAAATACAGCAATTATTCTTGAGGTTAAAAGCTTGTTATTTTTCCCCTCAGAACGTTGCAAAATACGATCAAGAACTATGGGAACAAAAATAGAAAGTACAATACAAAAGAGCATGGTATAGCGACTGGCAAGAAAACGCGTGACCAGAATAAAAAGCAGGAGTATCAGGGTATTGACTAACAGGATAGTTAACAACGGGATAAAGTTGTGTCGCTCAATGGCGAGGAATTTTCTGAAGTATCCCAGCGCCAGAACAATCAGGAAAGGACCACCGATTCCGTTAAACAGGTTGGCAAGCAAGATAGCGAACAAGCCGGCCAGAATAAAAAGCGCAAGGTATTCGCTCGAATAATTTGCTGCGTGTTCGTTAAATATAGCCCTTCCCAGTTCAAGAGATTCGGCACCGGTAGGAAACAGGAAGCTGGAAATAAAGGGTGTATAGACTGAGAAATTGTCCAGAAACAGCTGTACGAGGTTAAGATTCCCAAGACGGAAAATCAATATTGCCAATATCAATAAGGCTAACGAAACGGCGGTGTATTGTAAGGTGAACTTGATGCGACGTTTTTTATCCAGACGGGTATCAAAAAGTAAAGATAAAGGGATTGCCAGTAAATACAAAACAGCTTCGGCACGCAGGGTGGCGGCAAACAACATGGCCAGACAAAAAGCCATGACATTATGGAACGAATGGGTTCGACCAAACACCATAAACTGCCAGAGGGAATAAATTGCCAGAGACCAGAATCCTATATCCCGGATTACTTCCTGACGAAACTCGTTTAGTTGTGGGTAAACCAGAACCGTTATAGCCGCCAGAATCAACACTCGCTTTGAATCGTCGATTTCCTTAACGATACTTATGAATGAATAAACCAGTAACGCATAAAATAGACCGTTCAACAGGTAGGCGGCAGTGAATAAGTCAATGCCCAGCAGCTGGCGCAGGCATCCAATCAGAATCGAATAAGTTGCCCACTCATAGTAGGCGAACGCGGCAGCAAAACCGTCGGTACTGAATATTTCAGCGGTACGGATGTAGGTGTAGGCATCGTCATTAGGCGTTGAATGAAAAAACACCATCAAACCGGATAGAAGCAGGCTGACAGCAACGGCAAGCAGGCGAATATCTACGGGATGCCGATCATAATAATTCACAGTAGTTACCGTCCTGGTTTTCGAATGTAGGGGCTCGCTGCTTTGCCGGCCGCCTGGGTTTTAAACCGCCTATGCATCCACAGATATTGATCGGGGTGCCTGCGGATTGCCTGCTCGATTATGCCGTTTATTTTAATCGCATCTGCCACATCATCGCCACTGGGATAATCTTTCAATACTGGGCTGAGCTCCAGGTGATAAGTAGTGTTGTTTTGATCCCGGTAGTTGGTAAAAAACAGCACCATGGAATCATTGGCTCTGGCAAATCGACTGGTGGCGATAATAGTCGCGGCTTCAATGCCAAAAAAGGGAACAAATACCGAATGTCTGGCGCCGTAGTCCTGATCCGGCGCGTACCATAAAATGTGGCCTTTGTTCAGGCTGTTATAGGTATCGCGCACATTTTTTCTTTCAATAACCAGGGGATACAAACGTTTTCTTGCATTGCTCATAACCGCTTCAAATAAGGGGTTCTTGTGCTTCCGGTAAGTAACATCCATATCTTCGAAAAGAGTAAGCAGGGAGCCAGCAAACTCCAGGGTTGAAAAGTGAGCGCTAACTAATAACACGCCCCTGCCTTGAGCTTTTGCCTGTTGCAGATGCTCCAGGCCGCTGATAGACACACGGTGACGAAAATCCTCGGGGTTTCGGCACCAACTGAGCGCGACTTCCATTGCGCCGATACCGTTTGAGACGAATGTCTTCCTCAGCAGTCTTTTTTGTTCCGGGGAAGTCAGTTCCGGAAAACAAAGCTGGAGATTGATACGGCAGATCTCGCGTCGCGCTCTGGCAAAATAATAGGCCATCAAACCCAGTAATTGGCCAATCTTTGCCTGAACTACGAGAGGCAGGTGGGCGAACAACCACATGATCCAGAGCCCGATCCAGGTTAACCAGTACCTGGGGGCGGTGAACTGGGATAAAGGAGTCATCTGCTTAACTGTGGAGGTCATCGCGCTTATTCTGGGCCGGACAAGATTGATTGGCTTGCTGAGGCGCGAATTGTAGCAAATGCATGGTTGATTCACAGATTTGAGGTATTTGGCTGGTCAGAGCCTTTATGTAGCATAGATACCCCACATAAGCGTAATATATGGCATTTAATAGGAGATAAATACCCACATTAGACATATAGAGGGTTGGGATTTGTCTTGTCCTGGCAACATCAACAAAACCAGAGGCCTGTGCTATGATTTGCCGCCATAGTCGAGCAGCCCGGATGTTCTTTAACACCGAAACATCAATAACAAGGCGTTACCCTTAATGAGATTTGAAATTCCACAGTTCCAGCAGGCCCGGATACTTATTGTGGGCGATGTCATGCTTGATCGTTATTGGCATGGCAAGGCAACCAGGGTATCGCCGGAAGCACCGGTACCCGTGGTCCAGGTGGGAAACCAGGAAGAAAGGCCAGGCGGGGCAGGTAACGTTGCTCTTAATATTGCGGCCCTGGGAAGTGCCGCATCACTGGTGGGCGTGATAGGCGATGATGCCAATGGTAAAGATTTAAAGGCCCGGTTAAATGCGGCGGGGGTTTACTGTGACTTCCTGGTGGCAGTAGATAAGCCAACCATCACCAAGCTTCGAATAATAAGCCAGCACCAGCAGCTTATCCGCCTGGATTTTGAGAATGAATTTCCAGAGCAAGAGCTGAACAACATACAGGGCAAGGCAGCAAGCCTGATACATAATGCACAGGCCCTGGTATTGTCGGATTACGGTAAGGGAGCGCTTACTAACGTTTCGCAGCTAATAGCACTTGGCCAGTCACAAAAAATTCCTATCATTGTCGATCCCAAGGGAAGTAATTTTGAAAAATATCGGGGCGCTACCCTGATAACACCTAATCTTTCGGAGTTTGAGGCCGTTGTGGGGCACTGTAAGACTGAAAGTGACCTGGTTGAAAAAGGTCTGGGACTTCTAGAGCAGCTGGAACTGCAGGCCTTGCTCATTACCCGCGGTGAAAATGGCATGACCTTGTTACGCCCGGATGCCCCTGAGTTGCATTTGCCGGCACGAGCGCAGGAAGTATTTGATGTTACCGGTGCCGGCGATACGGTGGTATCAGTCATCGGGGCCGCTCTGGCCGCCGGAGACTCTCTGGAAGAATCCACCGCCCTTGCAAATCTGGCGGCAGGCCTGGTAGTTGGTAAATTGGGTACGGCGGCTATCAGCGCCCCGGAGTTACGTCGTGCCACTTTACGAGAACAGGGATCAGGCCGCGGCATCATGAGCTCTGATCAGCTGTTGATAGCTATCGAGGATGCACGTGAGCATGGTGAAAAAATCGTTTTCACCAATGGATGCTTCGACATCATTCATGCTGGTCATGTTGGTTATCTGACTCAGGCTCGCAAGCTGGGCGACCGTCTTATTGTGGCGATCAACGGTGACAAATCCGTACGTAATTTAAAAGGGGCCGGACGTCCCATAAACCCCTTGGAAAGACGTATGGCAGTGCTGGCAGGTCTGGAAGCAGTTGACTGGGTGGTGTCTTTTTCCGAGGATACTCCGGAAATGCTTTTGGCAAAACTTAA
>JAESQX010000232.1 GCA_016764875.1 Gammaproteobacteria bacterium | reverse complement strand
CTGACGATGCTCAAGTTGAGCAAGACCTTATTATCAGCCGCGCGCTTGTAGAGATATTTTTCAAATCACACACTGAATAATGCTCTTGCATTTCGAGGTGGTACGGCACTCTTCAAATTGCACTTGCCTGCTGCGCGGTACTCAGAAGACATCGACCTCGTTCAGGTGAATGCTGAACCAGCTGGTCCAGTCATGGATTTACTGCACAATGTACTTGATCCCTGGCTAGGTGACCCATCATATAAACAGTCACACGGACGAGTCACATTCAAATACAGGTTCCAATGCGAGAATATCTCTCCCTTACCACTCACGCTCAAGGTCGAAATCAACACACGCGAACATTTCGCAGTTGAAGGCTTCAAAGAGATTCCATTCGACGTGAATTCCCGCTGGTTCAAAGGGTCATGCAATATCAAAAGCTACGAGCTCAATGAGCTGTTAGGAACCAAGTTGCGTGCACTGTATCAACGTAAGAAAGGTCGCGATCTTTTCGATCTGGCTATCGCCTTGGATCACAAAGATGCTGACCCAGCTAAAATCGTTGATATTTTCTACAAATACATGGAGCATGCCGGACATGCAGTGACCAGAAAACAGTTTGAACAAAACATCGCAGACAAACTGAACGACAAAATTTTTACTACCGATATCGGGCCGCTGCTCGGACCAGATTACTCATGGGATTTGGAATTAATGTCGAAAAAAATCCAAGACTCTCTAATCTGCCTTCTCTCTGACTAATTACCTTCCGACTTCAGTTGAAGAATCAGATGTCTACCAGGTCAGTAAACAGAATTTTGCCGGGAGAACCTGTAGGCTCGATAAGTAATGAAGAATTTCTGAGTTACTTCTTTGAGGCCCAACAATAAACAGCAACAATAAACAGGACACCCACAAAACCACGCTCCATAAACACATGTGCGACGATAATAGCTAAAGGCAATTATCAGCTGCTTTTTTCTGCTGTCCCATTTACTATTATGAAACAAAAATCTTCCTAATTCATAATAAACATGAGTACAAAGCTTCATGAAAACGAAATTCTCAATCAGCCTGATAATGTCAGGCGTTCTGCTATTCAGCACTGCACTCTTTTCAGCCCAGAATGATAGTTGGTCACGGCCGTTCCCGGGGCATCGGATCATTGCCAATCTGTATGCGGTTGGAACCTATGACCTTGGCGTGTTTTTAATTACTTCCGAAGATGGCCATATTCTTATCAATACCGGATTGGAAGAATCCATGCCTCTGATTCGCGAGAATATTGAGTCCCTGGGATATTCTCTGGAGGACGTTAAAATTTTGTTAACGCAACAGGCTCATTGGGATCACACGGGAGCTCTGGCCGAAATTAAAAAGCTCACTGGAGCTGAGATGTGGGCAACTGAGGAAGACGCAAGGGTGCTGCGGGATGGCGGTTTCAGCGATCCACATTTTAAAGGTCGAGAACCATTCAAACCGGTCAGTGTCGATAAAATTATTGAAGAAGGTGATGTAATTGAACTGGGTGAAATTCATCTCACCGTTCATGAACATCCAGGGCATACAGAAGGTAGTTCCAGTTATTCTATGCACGTAAATGAAGCCGGTCGCGACTACGATGTTCTGATTGCAAATATGGCTTCTATCAATCCTGGTGTGCGACTGACCTTCGATCCAACCTACCCCGGCATAGCAGAAGATTTCGCCAATACCTATCGCCGCCAGAAAGCATTGGATGTGGATGTCTGGGTAGCCGCGCATGGCGGGCAATATGGTCTGCATGATAAATGGCAACCAGGGCAACCCTACAGCCCGGATACTTTTGTTGATCCGGTCGGGTTTATTGCCGCAGTAAACCGATATGAAGATAGATATCTGAAATATATTGCCGACGAGCAACGATAGCCATGAAGGAGAGCCAGAAGTCACAACCCAGTAATTGATTTTACCAGCCCGGGAACATGCGCATCAGCGACCTTTCGCGCTTGCAGACTCGAGTCCCCCGCGTCATTAACAACCACCCCCACCTTTAATTTGCCTCGTATTGGGCGTCACAAACCGTAGTGACCCCCTACACCCCTACCTAATCACCATCCGCAGGTTACTGAGCTAACCTGATGTAATGAAAACCAATTTCGTATCCCAAAACTGCCCACCCAGATCACATTTTTTCCAAATAATCTGACATAAGATGCTTGCCATGAATATTGGCTACCCGTGGTTAAGCACCATTGGCTGGTTTTCTGGGCCGCGTAACCGCTGGCCCAAAAAAGTGAAAACCGAACAGAAATATCAGGCGTGCTTATAACAGTGGTTGCAGGATGGATCACTTACTGAACCAGGACTGACAGCGAATAATTTAATAAAACGCAATTACGGAATCTGTAAAAATGGAAATACAAATGTCATCATTTCAGACACTGGGCTTTAATGCCCAGCTGCTTAAAGCCAAGGCTTCAGGCTATGCTGTCTACGGTGTTGCGATTTCTATAGCAGCCGTTATAGTCGCCACGGCTTTGTCAGGTTATCTTCAATTCGGCTACGTAAATTTTGATTCATTACTACAAGCACAAAAATCCAATGCGGTTTTGTGGTTTCTTGATATTACGCCCTTATTCTTCGCCTGTTGGGGGCAGTATATTGGTTCCATTATGTCCTATGAGGCCGGTGCCCTTCTTGCTGACCAGATGTACGAGCTTCGAACTCATAATGCGGCTTTGGAAAACAAAGTAAACCACGACGCTACTCACGACTCGATCACTGGCTTACCGAACCGGGTTCTTTTTCACGACCGGGTTTCCCAGACGATTAACCTGTCTCAAAGAAAGAAAAGTAAATTTGCCATCGTGCTGCTTGACCTTGACAGATTTAAGGAAATTAACGACACGCTCGGTCATTTTAATGGCGACCGATTGCTAAAACTTGTAGGCATGCGCCTTGAAATGGTCATTCGAAAATCGGACACATTATCCCGATTTGGCGGAGACGAGTTTGCGATTCTTTTAACCGGTATCACCGATGAAGGCGTAGTCTCTTCAATCGCGGAAAAAATTCACCAGTCGCTCAAGCCCGCTTTTATCCTGGACGACCTGAAGCTGGACATACAGGCGAGTGTCGGGGTGGTTATCTACCCTGAGCATGGCGAGGATACAGACACACTTATCCAGCGAGCTGATATTGCGATGTATGTCGCCAAGCATGCTGGTAGGGACACGGTTACTTACGAAGCAAAACTTGACCAATACAGCCCGCAGCGCCTGACCTTAATGGGAGAATTACGCCAGGCAATAGAAAACGACGATTTGACACTTCACTATCAGCCTCAGATCAAAGCTTCGAATGAGCATGCCATTGGGGCTGAAGTCCTGGTTCGTTGGAATCATCCTGAACACGGATTAATTCCGCCAGATGACTTTATCGGTCTTGCAGAGCGAACTGGTTTAATAGAACCGCTTACTCGCTGGGTGCTAAAGCATTCGCTACAACAGGGTTCGATTTGGCATAAATCTGGTTTAAAGATAGCCCTGGCTGTTAATTTATCAGCCAAGAGTCTACTGAATCCAGATTTCCCGGATATATTAACTAACCTTCTGATCAGCGCAGATTTTCCAAAAGAATATTTATTGCTTGAAGTTACAGAGACAGCGGTAATGGCTGACCCAGAGCTTGCTTTGAACATTTTAAATCGCATTGCCAATATGGGTATTCGTATATCCATTGATGATTTCGGAACCGGCTATTCTTCATTGGCCTATCTTAAACGGTTACCAGTATCTGAACTTAAAATTGACAAATCTTTTGTCTCCGACATGCTTACCAATGAAGACGACTCGGCTATTGTTCATGCCACTATCGACCTTGCCCACAATCTCGGACTTGAGGTCGTAGCCGAAGGTGTTGAAGACCAGGCAACTACCGACAAACTTCGAAGTCTTAATTGCGATATTTACCAGGGATATCATTTTTCAAAACCAGTTCCTCCAAAAGAGCTGCAAGCATGGTTTCAATCAAACCGATATGGTTATGCCTGACTGGAACGGTTCATTCAATAATCAGGCCTTGTCACTCATTGGTCGAAGCAGCGTTTTCTATACCAAACAATGGGGCCATTACCGCCCCACCAAAGCCTCCCACTCCCGCAAGCAGACAATCGGTCACATCCACATATCGACCTATAACAGCAAGTTGAAATAATTCCAATACGCCGGCATAGATCCCCACTAAAACAGTCGAAAGTGTGAGGGTTAATTTCATTGATTGCTTCAGATTTGATGATTGCCCGACAAATGTAATCAAAGCGCCTAGGGGCGCGTAAAGAATCACTTCCCGTACAATATCAATGGCCGAGCCGATCGACCTGGTAGAAAAATGCAGGTAAAACGGAATGAAGTTACTGTCATCAACCAACTTGGTCTTGATAGCATTCAGGGAAAGCTCAAAGTCAAAGGGTGACAAGGCGATCACCAACAACAATAAGCAGTACAACAGCGCAGCACTGTAAAAAAAGTAGCGTTGATCTTCTCCGGATGCCTTCAGCGCAACTGGTTTACGCTCCCTATTAAACTGTAGCAATACAATCGCTACCACAAGGCCGGTAAAGAAACCGAGGATCAGAATAAAAACATCTGTTCGGCCAGAGAGAATAAACAGATTGGACAATTCAACACTCAATCCAAGCATTAGACAATGAAAAGCTGGAATTAGAATACTGCTGCGATGACGACGCATTTGAATATGCGCGCTCAAGAATGCCAGAGGCAGAAACATAAGCAGCTTCAATACCAGATATTGCAGATGTTCCATTCCCACCTGAAAATGAAACAAAGGATTCACTATTAATCGCGGAAAGCCATTACCATCAGCGCTTAGTTTCCCGAAGATGTCCGTTAGGGAAACGGTGATATCCAGAGGTAATAAACAGGTTAGAAAAGTGATGCTCACATAGACAAAACGTATCCCGGTGAGTGTGTTCAGAGCATCGCTTTTATCAGTAGATAATTGTCCAAGAAGTGAGGCCGGCTTGACGCCAAAAACGCTGACGCTTAACCTGGCAATGAGAAAACCCAGGGCAAATCCAGTGCCGTTGCTGAGGACGTCTGTAATGTCTGAATAACGCCCGATGAACCCTTGAGTAATCTCTACGCAAACACTGAGCAATATTCCCCAGCACAGGTGAAAACTGAATGGGGGAATTCGCCTGCTGCAAGAGATGTACATCGCCAGCAAAAAACCAAGCGGCATGTACAATAGAATGTTGGTAGATATATCCCGCAGGTTGTGCAAACGAAATCTGAACCCACCATCAAAGGAGAAAAGATTTCCCATCGAAAATTCTGTAGATGGGATATTACCCGTGAGATAGAAGCTGGCAATTCCGATAAAAACCAGATAGCCGGCCACAAGAGCGCCAAAATACAACCCTGGTGACTTTGCCGGCAGAAAAGACATAAGTCAGTTACCCGGTAACATTACATGTTATTACCGCCGCATCTCCTGGACCCGGGCAAGAGGGAAAATAAGTTACGAATACTTCCGTGAGTGAAGAGGTTAGAAATGCTCCAACAAGTGTAAGAATCAGCCCCATAGACCGGTTTTTAAACATTCCCGAATTTTCTGTATTAAGTTCGTTCATAACTGTTTATCCTTAGCTTGCTTTTTCAAGTCTATACTTTAACTTTCCATGATAAAATCGCAATTACGAACCAATAACACCGGCATCAATCCTTTGGCTAAAAATGGCAAAAAACTGAATTCTATTGAAGTCAGGGAATCCTGCTGTAAAGGCACTATACTCTAAGGCCATGGAACAAGCGCTGGATATTCTGCGGAACGTCTTCGGTTACGATTCCTACCGCCCACCCCAGAATGAAATCATCAACACCATCGTTAACGGCGGGGATGCTCTCGTGCTCATGCCCACCGGCGGCGGCAAATCTCTGTG
>JAESQX010000231.1 GCA_016764875.1 Gammaproteobacteria bacterium | reverse complement strand
CTGTTGATCGGTATGCTTTATAAACGTGACCAGTGGCTGCCCCATACTCTTGATATTAAATCAGAGAGCCTTATCGACAAAGACTACCTGCGAGAAAGTCTGGAACAGTTAATCCGGGAATCATTGGAAGAAGCCTTAGCCGGCCTGTTGCCCTATGAACAATCTCTGGTGGAACTACTGAATTTTTCCGCAGAAAATTTAGCCCGACAGGATAAGCTTAACATCCCCGACTACGTCCCTCTGGATTCGTTGCCCACTGTAGACTTCGCTTCAATGCCCTACTGGTGGTTGCTGGTTGACATGCTGTTGATCAAAAGTGCTAACTGGCGCCAGTCGGTATCAAAAACAATCGGGTTCCCCGCCAGCGACAAGACAAATAAGGAATTTGATGCTCTGTGTAAAAGCAGAAAGAAGCAACTGACGTCCCTGCTGGAGCAATTGCAGAACAACGATGATCTGCTTGAAACGCTGAATTACCTGCGCAAGCTACCTGACCCGAAAGTAGAGGAATCGCAGTGGCCTTTTTTATCAACAATTGCTCGGGTTCTGGTCCTGCTGAACGCCAAGTTGCTACTTTCATTTCGCAAATTCAAACTGGTTGATCATTCACAGACCAGCGCCGCTGCGCGCAATGCCCTGATGGACAACAGCGCCCCCACAGATCTTGCTTTGGCTCTGGATAACAAGATTCAGCACATTCTGGTGGATGAATTTCAGGACACCTCAAAATTACAAATCGACATTCTCGAACAACTGATTGCCGGCTGGCAGGCAGATGATGGCCGGACCTTGTTTGTGGTGGGTGATGCCATGCAATCCTGCTACGGTTTTCGTAATGCCAATGTCGGATTATTCCTCAAGGTTCGAGAGGGGGGGCTGGGAGATATGGAACTTACTCCATTAACCCTGCAAACCAATTTCAGATCCCAGGCCAATATCGTCAACTGGGTTAACCGGGTGTTTAGTTCGGCTTTCCCGCAGCAGGCCAATAGCTCAAGAGGCGCTGTTCCCTACACCGAATCAGTCACCGACATCCCTGCGCTAGTTGACTCCGGCATAGAGACGAAACTGATTCTGTTTGAGAATGGACAAGGCAAGGAAGCCATGGAGCATGAAGCACACGCCGTGGTAGAGCGAATTACGGCAATAAGGATGAAGGATGACGCAGCTTCCATTGCCATACTGGTTCGCAATCGGCCTCATCTTGCGAAACTCATCCCCGCCCTGCGTAGTGCCAACATTCAATGGCAATCCACCGATATTGATCGTCTGGAAAGCCTGCCGGTAATCCGAGACCTGACCAGCCTCACCCGGGCATTGTTGAACCTTTCCGACCGTGTTGCCTGGCTGGCAGTACTGCGCGCCCCCTGGTGTGGACTGAATATTGCCGACCTGCACGGAGTCAGCTCTTTTGCTGGAGACAACAGCATCAGTTTTGCCCTCGGACAACTTCACAGCATCACGGCGTTATCCGACGACGGCAGGGCTCGATTACAAAGTGTTTGCCAGGTTTTAAATTTCGCCTTGTCCATGAGGCACCGTTGTCACCTGCAACAACTGGTGGAAACCACCTGGACTCTGTTGCGAGGAGCGTGCGCTACCGGTGGCGACATCGAACTGGAATCTGCTGCACACTTTTTTCTGATGTTGGGTGAATTCGAAACGGCGGGTGGTATAGACAATATAACTGAGTTTGAAGCGAAGGTAGGCAGCGCCTTTGTACCATCAAAAACCGAGCAGGAAAACTCCCAGACTATTCACATAATGACTATGCATAAAGCCAAGGGGCTGGAGTTTGATCACGTTATTTTGCCCGGTCTGGCCTCCAGGCCAAAAAGCAATGACAAACCGCTCCTGCAATGGCATGAACGACTGAACGAAATGGGAGAATCCCGCCTGTTTATGGCAACTCTTTCGGCGTCAGGCGCAGACGACGATGCTCTGTACAAGTTGCTGCGCTACGAACAGCAGCGCAAAACCACTCTGGAGGATACCCGCCTTCTTTACATCGCTACCACCCGGGCGAAACAAAGTGTTTATCTTCTGGCAACCTTAAAACTCAGTAGCAAGGGTGTAGCCAAGCCAGAAAGTAACAGCCTGCTTGAAAGAATCTGGCGCGAAATTAACAACTCAACCGCCGGGGAAATCCAACAAAACAGTATGCCAGCCACCCAGGAAAGCCTGGCTTCAGACACTACTGGTGAGTTCGGGCCATATCCGGCTGCCACACCCATAAAGCGTTTTAATAAGCCACTGGCGTTATCCTCGCTTGAGACACAATGTATAGATGAGCAGCAGCTACCCCTTACTGAACCTGACGAACCCTCCGAACCGGCATCGCAATCAGACAATGCCGAGCACGCAGCCGAAATCGGCACCCTGATTCACAATACCCTTGAGGCATTTGCCAATTCACCACAGTCTTCAATCAACGAAGACAAACTGGTGAATCTGCGAAGTTTCTGGAGATTACGACTTCGATCCCTGATAGAGCATGAAGAGCAACTGGGAGCGGCCCTTCAGTTTGTGGAAGAAGCCGTGATTAACAGCGTAAATGATGAATCCGTTAACTGGATATTCAACTCAGATCTTGAAGACAGCAAGACCGAACTGGCACTAACCACCCTGTCTTCGGGATACCCCGCAGACTACATTATCGACCGCAGTTTTATTGATGGGGTGGGTGTGCGCTGGATCATTGACTACAAAACAGCCAGCCGCGCTGATGATCAAAATCTCGACTCCTTTATCGAAGAGCAATGTGCGCGCCATCAGGCGCAACTGCAAAATTACCAGATCCTGTTCACCCAGATGGAAGACAGGCCGGTAAAAATCGCCCTGTTCCTTACCAGTATCGGGAAACTGGTGGAATTGAACCCGCCAGTTACTGATTAAGTATCGGTGTCGTCAATGGCATAAATTCCTGCCGCATTACGCAGGTATCCCTGGTAGTCCATGCCGTAGCCAAAAAGATAATAGTCTTCTGCTTCCACCCCCACAAAGTCGGCACTGATGCCTGCCTCCTTGCGAGCATGTTGTTTGTCTACCAGTACAGCCGTATAAATCTTCCGGGCACCCTGCTCCTGGCAGTAGGTAATGATTTTTCCCAGAGTTACCCCCTCATCCAGGATGTCATCCACGATCAATACCGTTCGCTGTTTGAGAGAAAGTGATGGATAAACCTTCCACTGCAGTTCGGCACCAACGGTTTTATCCTGATAGCGCGTTGCGTGCAGATAGTCCATCTGCAATGGAAAACGCAGTCGCGTTGCAAGCTTGCCCGATACGATCAAACCACCGTTCATCACACAGAGCAAAATGGGGCTGGATTGTTCAAGTACACCGCTGATAGCTGCAGCCATCCTGTCAAGTGCAGCCTCAACCTCTATTTCGGTGTACAGGCAGCGCGCTGTGGCACTGACTTTTTTGACCTCCTCGGGAGTCATAGCCTTTTTAGTGCTCCGGGGCGACACCACCGGGGGTCATTGAGGGAATTCCATTCAGGGTGACGGTAGGAAAGGCAAAGTCCGCATCGTTGGCGTGTACAATGTTAATAATCTTCAACATAACATCCTGCTTTATCTCGTGGAAACGCACCCAGTTGGTGGTTTTGGTAAAGGTATAAACAAAGAAATCCAGTGAAGAGGCTCCGTACTTGTTAAGGTTTACAATCAGGGTCTGCTCGGTATCGATTTCTTCGTGATCTATAAGCATCTGTTTAACGTCGTTGATAATGCTATCCATTTTGGTGGAATCACAATAACGAATGCCTATATTTTCATATATTCGGCGATTCTGCATACGGGAGGGGTTTTCCAATGCCAGCGTGGTAAAAATAGAATTGGGAACATACAGCGGGCGTTTGTCGAATGTGCGCACTACCGTGATGCGCCAACCTATCTGCTCAACAGTGCCTTCAATTTCCCGGTCCGGCGAACGTATCCAGTCACCAATAGCAAAAGGGCGATCAAGATAAATCATCAGGCCACCGAAGAAATTTGCCAACAGATCCTGTGCCGCAAAACCGATGGCAATACCCCCGACACCACCCGCTGCCAGCAACGCGGTTATCTCTATTCCCAGGGTTGGCAAGGCAACCAGCACGGCAGAAATCACCACTGACATGCGCAGCAACTTGGCCAGCGCCGTTAAGGTAGTCGCATCGAGCCTACCGTCATCAGTTGGAGATTGTTTCAATTCATCAAGCTTGGCTTTTTCCACCAGCGAAATGAAACGCACCAGAAAAAACATCGAAAGAACAACTACGGTGAGTTGACGAATCAGGTCAATAACTTCGCTGGAAAAGATTTCAGATTCAACGTAACTGTTGCTGATATCAGCGGCATAACACAGGCCCATCATTAATATGAACCAGCCCAGTGCCGGCTTGCCGGCA
Source organism: Gammaproteobacteria bacterium (assembly GCA_016764875.1). Taxonomy (GTDB): domain Bacteria; phylum Pseudomonadota; class Gammaproteobacteria; order Pseudomonadales; family Pseudohongiellaceae; genus NORP240. The sequence continues at coordinate 17,666 of JAESQX010000231.1, read as the reverse complement.
TCCAGCAGAGAATCATCCCAGGTGTTTTCGGTGCGGGCGAAATGTCTGCCAACTCGTAAAAGAACGCGCAGCGCTACAAATCGAGTCAGCAGTGTCAGGGCAACAACCAGGAAGACCGAAGCACCCCAGCCTAAATCTGGAATACCATCAATTGAAAAAATATTTTCCACGAAACCCTCTCCAGTTATTGTTCCAAAATTTGGATCTGCTTATTGGCTTGTCGCCAGACATCACTTGCCAGAAGATCATCGCGGGAAAGTTTACCCTGCCCCTGCATGGCCACCAATTTTTTACTCAGTGGATAGTCCACCGCTTCCAGCCAGTCAGCCGTGGCCAGTGCATCCTGTCGATTATTGCATACCAGGATCATGTCGCAACCTGCTGCAAGAGCGCACTCAGCTCGCTTCAGTGCATCACCGGCGGTACTCGCCGCCGCCATGCCCAGGTCATCACTGAAAATCACTCCATGAAAACCCAGGCGCTTTCGCAAAATATCCTGTAGCCAGATTCGAGACATGGCGGCGCAATTAACATCAACCGCAGTATACACAACGTGACCTGGCATAAGGGCATCCAACACCCCGGCACAAGTAACAAAAGGCGCCATATCCTTCTGTAGCAACTGCTCAAGGTCGCGGCTGTCAACTGGCAGCTCCACATGAGAATCAGCATCCACACTGCCATGACCTGGAAAGTGTTTGCCAGTTGCTTTCATTCCAGCACGATGCATTCCTTTTATAAAAGCGCTCGCCAGCGTGGCGACTACTTCCGGGTCAGCCGCAAAAGCACGGTCAGCTATTATGCGACTTGACTCCATGTATAAATCCATAACCGGCGCAAAACTCAGGTCAAGCCCACAACTTAATACCTCGGCCGCCATCAGCCAGCCGCAGGTTTCGGTAAGGGAAAGGCTCTCGGCAACATTTGTCTGATACAGTTTGCCGAAATAATGCATAGGCGGCAGTGGTGTAAAATCTTGCCGAAAACGCTGAACTCTTCCACCTTCCTGATCAACTGCAATCAGCAGATTTGGATTACATTGCCTGATGGCCGAGGTTAAATCCTGCAGCTGATTTATGGACGCATAATTACGACTATACAGACCGAGAATCACACCACCTACTGAAGGCCTCGCTAACATATCCCGGTCTTGTGCATCCAGTTGTAAACCGGGAACATCAAGCATCAACACACCAGGTGCTTTATTGGCAGCTAACAATATTTTCACCTTGCTTACGCTTAAACGAATACGTGATTATCACAAAAGGAAACCGGCCAATCAAAAAACAATTAAAATAATTTCAACCCGTTTAAACGCCAGCAAAATATTTAACGATGGAATACCAGTTTCGCTTGATTAAGAACTATAAACGGGCGTATAAAATAGCTGTAGGGCAAATTGAAAATGTGACTGACTGTTAAAATTGAGCAAGTCAAAATTTGGAGCTTATGCAAATACGATAACTTAAATCTCTGCCAAGGAGCACCGGTAATGAACAAACTGCCAGCCGAAATTTCAGCCTGGTACCAGGAAATAGATTCTGGAGTACTGTTCGAAGTAGTCGCGATTGATGAAGAAAGTGACACCATCGAATATCAACATGTGGATGGCGAAGTTGGCGAGTATGATTTGAATACCTGGCAACAACTTTATCTTCTCCCGGCAGAAGCACCAGAAGACTGGCGCTCTTCCTATGAACTGAGTAAGGAAGACCGCCATGGTTCCGACCAGACTATGATTCCCGAGAACATGTCGGACCCACTCGCGAACATTGAACCCGATCTGATGGATCTCGGGGATGACTTCCACCTCTTGTAAGCAATATACCGAAATTAATACCTTCCCACTTATCCGGCGAAGTAACCCACTACGTCAAACTACCTGAATACGCCATTAAAGAATTCTTGTCATCGCCTGACAACTGTATATAATTACAGTTGTATGCGACTAGGAGTGGCGTAGCTATGCGGGAACTGACACCAAGACAATCTGAAATTCTGGCCTATATAAAAGATTATCAAGGCGAAACAGGCTTCCCTCCTACACGTTCTGAGATTGCCTTGAAAATGGGTTTCAAGTCTCCCAATGCAGCGGAGGAACACCTGCGCGCACTGGCCCGCAAAGGCGCCATCGAAATGCTGCCCGGGACCTCAAGAGGTATCCGGATACCCATAACAGAGCAGTTGGGATTGCCAATTATCGGTCAGGTGGCGGCTGGCAGCCCGATTCTTGCGGAAGAATCCATTGCCGACTATTGCAAGATTCCCCCGGACATGTTTTCCCCCAGTGCGGACTATCTGCTCACGGTAAAAGGGACAAGTATGATTGATGTAGGGATTTACGAGGGAGATCTACTGGCAGTACATAAAACTACCCGTGCCAACAATGGCGATATTATTGTCGCAAGACTCGGCAATGAGGTAACTGTAAAACGTCTGCAAACAACCCGCAGCAAATACCGGATTAATCTGGTGGCAGAAAATCCGGACTTCCCCCCCATCGAGGTAGACTTGCGTTCAGAGCCTTTTGATATTGAAGGTGTCAGTGTCGGAATTATAAGACGGCAGTTGTAAACCACACCGAGTTAACATTTAATACTTATTTGCAAGAACTTCAGCGCCGGCGTTACTTCTTTTTGGTTTTCCTGGTCTTCCTGGCTGGTTCAGTCACTACCCATTTACCGTTATTGTAAAACGCTTTCCAGCCGGTAGCCTTTTTATCAACCTCCGTTTGAACATATTGCTCCTGCGTCTTGCGACTGAAACGCACAAGTGCCTTGTTACCCTTTTTATCCTCGCTCGGAGCATCCATTAAATAGGCATACTTGGGATCTATTTCATCTTTGTGCCTGATTAATTCTTCAACCAGTGGCGCCCTGGTTTCACGGTTGCGGGGAAACTTACTCGCGGCCAGAAATAGCCCCGATGCTCCATCACGCAAAATAAAATGGTCATCCACCTTTTCGCAGGCCAGTTCGGGCATTGGGACTGGGTCCATCTTCGGTGGTGCTGCCTGACCATTGCGTAGCAATTTTCGGGTGTTCTTGCAGGATTCGGTGGTGCAACCAAAATACTTACCAAAACGCCCGGTTTTCAGCTGCATATCGGCGCCGCACTTGTCGCACTCGATTACCGGGCCATCGTAGCCCCTGATTTTAAAAGTACCGGTTTCGACCTCGTAACCGGAGCAATCAGGATTGTTACCGCAAACATGGAGTTTGCGGGTTTCGTCGATGAGGTAGGCATCCATGGCAGTACCACACTGCTTACATCGATGTTTATGTCGCAGCTGTATATTTTCCTGCGCTTCCGCTTCCTCAACATTATCAGTACGAATAGCCTCCTCACCGGGGGTAAGGTTTAAGGTGGATTTGCATCGCTCTTTCGGTGGCAGGGCATAACCCGAGCATCCCAGGAATACCCCGGTTGAGGCAGTGCGAATCTGCATATTTCGACCACACTTGGGACACGGAATATCAGTATCGGTCGGGTCGTTACCGCGCATCCCACCGTTTTCGTTCTCGGCCTTTTCCAATTGCCTGGTAAAATCCTCGTAAAATTCATTCAGAAGGGCCTTCCAGTCCCGCTTACCTTTTGCGACATCATCAAGAGAGTCTTCCATCTTGGCAGTGAAGTCATAATCCATCAGCTCACTAAAGCTCTCATTTAATCTTTCAGAAACGATGTCACCCATCTTCAGCGCATAAAAGCGTTTGTTTTCAACTTTGACGTAACCGCGATCCTGAATGGTAGATATTATTGATGCATAGGTAGAGGGTCTGCCAATGTCGCGCTTTTCCAACTCCTTCACCAGACTGGCCTCGGTATACCTGGGGGGCGGCTTGGTAAAATTTTGACCGGGATCCAGCTTCAACAGCTGCAAGGTTTCGTTTACTTCTACCTCTGGCAATACAACATCATCTTCCTTTCCCGGCATGACTCGCAAATAACCGTCAAATTTCATGATTCGGCCTTTGACGCGCAACTCAAACGCACCGGCTGCCAGGGTTATAGTGCTGCTCATGTACTCGGCCTTGGGCATCTGGCTGGCAAGGAAAAATTGCCAGATCAGCGTATAAAGCCGGACTGCGTCATGCTCCAGATTCTGCAATCTATCCGCGGTGGCCTTGACGTCAGTGGGTCGAATCGCCTCGTGAGCTTCCTGTGCGCCTTCTTTGGAACTGTACCTTTTGGCTGAGTCTGGCAGATAGTCCGGGCCATACTGTTTTTCTATATAACCTCGCGCCATGTTGATGGCATCATCACTCAGGAATGTAGCATCCGTTCGCATATAGGTAATATAACCAGCCTCGTATAGTCGCTGCGCCATCATCATGGTCTTCTTGACCCCGAAACCCAGACGGGTGCTGGCAGCCTGCTGCAAGGTTGAAGTAATCAGTGGAGGTCTCGGCTTTGACGAGGTGGGCTTATCAACTCTTTTACTGACTTTGTAGCCCGCTGATTCCAGCGCCGCCAGTGCCAGATCAGTTTCTTCCTTACTGGCAGGGCGAAAGTTTTTACCCTGCTCTTTCACAACCTGAAAGCGCAACTTTTTCTTTTCAGCGGTTTCCAGGTCGGCAAAAATGTCCCAAAACTCTTCCGGGATAAAGGCGCGAATTTCCTGTTCCCGTTCAACAACCAGCCGCATCGCTACTGACTGCACTCTACCAGCAGACAGGCCCCTGGCCACTTTGGCCCAGAGCAAGGGCGACACCATGAAACCAACAACCCGATCGAGGAATCGGCGTGCCTGCTGCGCCTCGACATATTTCATATCCAGATCGCCAGGCTCAGCGAAAGCCTCATTAATAGCTTTTTTTGTTATCTCGTTGAACACCACACGTTTATAACGTTTCGGATCGCCCTCAATGGCCTCTTTCAAGTGCCAGGCAATAGCTTCCCCTTCCCTGTCAAGGTCTGTTGCCAGATAGATGCGGTCTGAAGAAACGGCCAGTTTTTTTAGTTCGTTAACAACTTTTTCTTTACCGGGGAGGATTTCGTAATTGGCACGCCAACCATGTTCAGGATCTATACCCATACGCGTGATCAACTGCTGTCTGGCCTTACGCTTCTTGTGCGCCACCTTCTCTTCGGCACTCATCTTACGCGTAAGAGCAGCGGCTGCAGCGCGCGCCTTGTGATCGACTTTACCGCCACTTCCCGAGGTTGGCAGGTCCCTTATGTGACCAATGCTGGACTTAACAATGAATTCTGGCCCAAGGTATTTGTTTATAGTCTTTGCTTTAGCGGGTGACTCGACTATGACCAGAGATTTTGACATTGATTATACGTTTTCCTGAATACCACTTTTTAACGGTGGCTCGGTTTGGAGCGCACATATATAAGGTTTAGTTTGTGATCGGTCAAGTTTTTGTTGAAATGGCTTGCGTTACATGTCACCCAGATTGCATTACCTGAAGACACCAAAACCAATGCCAGTGAGAAATTCAGTCACTTTAAACCTCTACAATTCTCCGCTAATAGCAATGCGCGAAATTTATAAGGTTTAAATCAATCCTGGATAGATATTTCGTGAATCCAACCGTAGGGATCATCAAGCTCCCCTTTCTGGATACCAACCAGGAGATTGTACAATTCCTGCATCACCGGCCCCACCGACTCGCCATTGTCATAAAAGCTGTGCCATTGATCATCGAACCAGATTTTGCCAACTGGTGACAGCACCGCCGCTGTGCCGCAGGCCGCAATTTCTTCAAACTCACCTAGTTCTTTACGCAAATCAATTGGTCTGCTTTCAGTTTTTAATTTTAGCTTGTCTTCTGCCAAAAGCATGAGTGAACGTCGAGTGATACTGGGCAGTACCGCTTCCGAGAGTGGGGTAACAAAGCGATCCCCAGACATGGAAATGATGATGTTCGCGGATCCGGCTTCGTCAATAAAACGGCGCTCTCTTGCATCCAGATAAAGCGCTTCGTCCGCTCCCAATGCCTGTGCCCGTCGGGTTGCCAACAGTCCGCCGGCATAGTTAGCCCCCACCTTGAAATTGCCGGTGCCATTCGGTGCGGCCCGGTCCATTTCTGATACCGCCAGGGCTATAACCGCCAATCCAGCGCTCTGGTAATAGGGCCCAACAGGCGAGACAAACACGCGAAACTCAAACGACCGTGCTGGCCTGAGGCCAAGGTTTTCACCTACCCCTATCAGTAGCGGTCGAATATAAAGCGACGCACCGGAACCAAAGGGGGGAATCCATGCATAGTTGGCCCGAACCACTTCTTCAACCGCGGACATGAACATTTCATGAGGAACTTCAGGCATTAACAACCTTGATGCGGCCTCATTAAGTCTTTCGCTATTAAGTTGGGGCCGGAACAGCAACACCCTGCCGTCAGGTGCGGTTTGCGCTTTCATTCCCTCAAAACATTGCTGTGCGTAATGCAAGGCAGGCGCACCCTCATGAATCGGTATAATTTCCGACTCCACAAGGTTTCCTTCCAGCCATTTGCCATCAACGTGACTCGCGCTGAAACGATAATCTGTTTTTCTGTATTGAAAACCAAGCTCAGCCCAGTTTAACTCTTTCTTTTCCAAAGTCTTATCCAACGTGAGATTGACCGAATCTCTGTTCAGGTTATCAGTTCAGAGGTTTCCCGGAACCGGGTGACAGTTGATATGAATCCGTTACTACAAAAATGCCGCCGTATTATCAGCTATTAATTCAGTAATTTCCAGATAGACGCAATTGAATCCAAATACCATTGAGCTATAGCCGAGGTAGGGGTAAATTACAGCCGCTATGAATACAGACAAAATTCTTCTGGTGGACATCGGAGCCAATCTGAGCCACAACTCCTTCAGGAAAGATCTTGATCAGGTCACCGATGCGGCAAAGGCTGCCGGTGTAGGCCATATCATAATAACCGGCACCGATCTTGAATCTATTGAAAGCGCCAGCAACATTGCAGCGCATTCCGAAGGTTATATGTCCTTCACCGCCGGTTTTCATCCCCATGTGGCCAGCACTTTTGACGATCAAGCCTATCAGCGAGTTGCCGATTACGCCCGCTCACCGCAGGTAGTTGCGGTGGGAGAAATCGGGCTGGATTTCAATAGAAATTATTCAACACCACAGCAACAGGAAGAAGCATTCACACGCCAATTGCAACTGGCGTGTGAAACAGGAAAGCCGGTATTCCTGCATCAGCGCGATGCCCATGACAGTTTTTACAGTATCTTGAAAGAATACCGGCCGAAACTGGCGTCAGGGGTGGTTCACTGTTTTACCGACACCAAAGAGGCGCTTTATGATTATCTTGACCTGGATTTGTATGTAGGAATAACCGGCTGGATCTGCGACGAAAGACGAGGAAAGGCGTTGCAGGAACTGGTTATTGACATACCTCCTGACCGCTTGCTTCTTGAAACTGATGCCCCTTACCTGCTGCCTAGGAGCTTGAAGCCTGCGCCCGCCTCCCGGAGAAATGAACCACAGCACCTGGTGGAGGTTGCCCGCAGGGTGGCCTTATGTACCGGTCGTTCTGTCGAGGAAATTGCCGCACAGACCACCCGCAATGCGCAAGCCCTGTTCGGGTTAAAGAAACTCCATTAGAGTGGGGATATCAAACGGCCAGCCGAGCTCGGCGTTGGTATCCTTTCGCCGCAAGACCGGAATACGGATTCCATATCGTTCGAACAACTCAGGATCTGTGCTGATATCCACGCTCTGCCATTGTAATGAATGCTCCACCGATAACTGCCGTAACAGTTCTTCAGCTTCCTCGCATAGATGACAGCCTTGAGTCGTATAAAATACCAGTGGTTCCATCAGCGAATATTTGTCCTTCCAGGAAAATTAGTTGTACTGACAATTGTTAATATTAACCCATAGACTGCAACTACGGCCGCTACAAAGTGGAACAAAGTCTTCCTAGACATCCTTTTCAAAACGTTTAAAATCCGTGTCTTCGCCATGAACGCTCAAAATTACAGCAGAGAATAAGAACTATGAGTCAACACGGAACTATAACAGAACTCAAAACCTGGCTATCGAAGCAAATCCTGGGGCAAGAGCGTTTACTCGACAGGCTTCTTATGGCCCTACTGGCTGATGGTCACCTGCTGGTTGAAGGCGCTCCCGGGCTGGCCAAAACCAAGGCTATCAAAGATCTTTCCCGTGCTGTGGAAGGTGATTTTCACCGTATTCAGTTCACCCCTGACCTGTTACCAAGCGACATAACCGGTACCGAAGTATTCCGCCCGGAAGACGGTACCTTTCGCTTTCAGCAAGGCCCCATCTTTCATAACCTGGTGCTGGCTGATGAAATCAATAGAGCGCCGGCAAAGGTTCAATCGGCGCTGTTGGAGGCCATGGGGGAACGTCAGGTAAGTGTGGGTCGTGAATCCTTTACATTACCTCCGCTGTTTCTGGTCATGGCAACCCAGAATCCCATTGAGCAGGAAGGCACCTATCCTCTTCCTGAAGCACAACTCGACCGTTTTCTTATGCACGTCACCATCGACTATCCATCGATAGAGGCAGAGCGTGACATTTTGCACCTGGTCAGGGATGAAGCCCAGAATAAAGTACCCGAACCTCCGAACGTGATATCTCAGGAGAACCTCTTTGAAGCGCGCCAGGAGGTATTGTCCATGCATATGGCCCCGGCCGTTGAGGAGTACATAATTCAATTAATCATGGCATCTCGAAAGCCGGAAGTTTACGGTGATGACCTGGTGAAATGGCTTGAATATGGTGCCAGCCCGCGAGGAACAATCTCCCTGGATCGATGCGCCAGGGCACATGCCTGGCTTCAGGGGCGGGATTTTGTCAGCCCGGATGATGTGCAGGAAGTCATGTTTGATGTACTGCGCCACCGTATACTGCTTACCTTTGAGGCTGAAGCAGGTGGCATCACTCCAGACAAGGTTCTGGAAACCATTCGAGAACGCGTACCAACAGCCTAGGGCAAGCAACCAATATGTCCACGGTTAAGAAGCTTGACCCCTTCCAAAGTCACTTTCAGTGTGAGGGGGCTGTCGTTGATCTGGAACAGCTTCTAATTCAACGTTACGCCGCAAAAACCCTCGAGTATCTTGTCCAAACTCGCTCCATTGCCGGGGTCTCCGGATTACACCTGTCCAAGATGCGTGGCCGAGGAATCGACTTCGAGGAATTCAGACCCTACCAGGCCGGGGACGACATTCGCCTGATTGACTGGCGTGTTACCGCCAGAACCGGCAAACCTTTTACCAAGGTATTCAGGGAAGAACGGGAGCGGCCGGTTATAATCGCAGTTGATCAAACTCCCAACATGTATTTCGGAAGCCAGGTCGCCTTCAAATCCGTCATTGCCGCACAGGTTGCCTCGCTGTTTTGCTGGCTTGCCATTGATAACGGTGATCGGGTTGGTGGGTTAGTGTATTCAGACACAGGAGCCAGCCTGGTCAGACCCCGTCGAAGTCGTCGCTCAGCCATGCACCTGCTTAATTTTATGCATCAATATAATTTGCGCTTACAGGACCGCAACTTTGACAATGCGCCACCTGCAGACCCCAATTTTCGACCCGGGCTGGCCTACGCCCTTGGCCAGATACGACGGATTACCAAACCAGGCAGCACCCTCTACGTGATTTCAGATTTTGCCACTCTTGATGAACAGGCGTTGCAGTACCTTTACCAGCTATCTCGCCACAATAACCTGGTATGTTGCTTCATTTATGACGCACTGGAGGAAATGTTGCCGGTGCCAGGTTTCTACAGCATTACGGACGGTAAGCGCAAAGGGGCATTAAATACTTATAATAGCCGCATCCGGAGCAGCTATCAGGAACAGTTCAAGCAGCGTGTTACCGACTTGAATACTGAACTTGATTCGCTGCAAATTCCCCTGATCAAGCTTCGAACCAATCAACTTGTAGTCGAACAGATAAGACAATGGATAATGCAGACCTCCTAGAACAACTGGCGGATATACATTTGCCTCCAGAAATTTCCTTCTGGCCACTGGCTCCTGGCTGGTGGGTGCTCGCAGTGCTTGTTCTGGTGGTTTTGATCTGGTCTACGCTTTACTCGCTACAAAAAATGAAGCAGCGCAAGATCTGTGCTTACGCCCTGAACGAGCTTGATACCATTCACCATGAATACCTTGATAGTACCCGCCGTTCGGATGAAGCGGAAAACGCCGCCAGGTTGCTGTTTGTAAACGAGTTCAACGCTGTAATCCGCCGGGTAGCACTATGGCACTATCCCAATAGCGGTATTGCCAGCCTTGCAGGACCGCCCTGGGTTGATTTTATTCGTGAAAAAGGTAACTCTTCCGGACTGACGGAAGAGATTTCTGACTTGATCACACGGGGTCGATTCATGCCCTACTGCGAAGTCGATATAAACCAGCTGTACCAGTTTGGCCAGCAGTGGATATCCAGTCTTTATGAAACTTCAGCTGAATCCGCCGATCCACCGAAACTTAATGCCTGACTTACTACTAAATGCTTGAATTTACCTGGCCATACGCATTTTTACTATTACCCCTTCCCCTGATTATTTACAGGCTGATGTCCCGTGCGCCCAGGCAGGACGCATCACTGTTTGTACCTTTCTTTGAAAAACTTACCCGCCTGCAATCGGATAGCGATAGTCTGGCCAGTGGCCGTTTGCTTAATCTTATTTGCTGCACTTTGATATGGCTGTTGGTGGTGGTTGCAGCCAGCCGACCCCAATGGCTGGGTGATCCCATAGAACTTCCCTCAACCGGCCGCGACCTGATGCTGTCAGTGGATATTTCCGGCAGCATGGAAGCTCAGGATATGGTGGTGGGAAATCGTCAGGCCTCCCGCATTGATGTGGTAAAAACCGTAGTCAGTGATTTCGTCGAACGGCGGGAAGGCGACCGCCTTGGCCTCATTCTGTTTGCCGCCCACGCCTACGTACAGGCACCATTAACATTCGACCGGCAAACTGTAGGAACGCTGCTCGAGGAGGCCGAAATCGGTATTATCGAGGAATCCGCCACCGCGATCGGCGATGCTATAGGCCTGGCAGTCAAACATCTGCGTAATCGACCGGAGAACAGTCGGGTTTTGATACTTCTTACCGATGGCGTGAATAATGCCGGTTCAGTTTCACCAATACAGGCCGGCGAGCTTGCCCAGACCGAGAGTATAAAAATTTATACCATTGGCATCGGTGCGGATCAGCAAGTACAGCGAACCTTTTTTGGATCCAGATCGGTTAACCCGTCGGCAGAACTTGATGAGGCAACCCTTACCCAGATAGCTGAATCCACCGGGGGGCGTTATTTCCGTGCCAGAGACGTAAACGATCTGGTGGATATCTACGAAGAACTGGATCGCCTGGAAACCATTGAGCAGGATGAACAGACCTATCGCCCCACCAAGATTTTATTTTACTGGCCCCTGGGCACTGCTCTGCTGATTAGTTTCATCCTTGCTGCGGCCTCTATTCCCTGGGCGTCACTGTTGGGACAGCAACCCAAACCTGTTGAAGATAATGATTCAAATCAATTAGGTCTGGGGAGTGGAAGTTGATGGAATTTGCCATCCCGAATTTTCAGGAGTTTCACTTTCTCAGGCCGCTTTGGCTGTTAGGCCTTATCCCCTGCCTGTTCTTCCTGCTGGCACTATGGCGGGTCAACCATTCAGTCACAGCCTGGGACCGGGCTATCGAAAAGTCTCTATTGCCTTACCTGCTGGATCGAGGCAAGAGCGCCGCACAGCGTACACCACTGCTGTTACTGTCCACTGCATGGCTGCTGAGCGTTTTCGCCATGGCAGGCCCGGTGTGGGAGAAGCTTCCGCAACCGGTTCAGAAGCGTGAAGATGCCCTGGTCATCGTCATGGACTTGTCCCTTTCCATGTTTGCGGCAGACCATCTCCCCAGTCGCCTGGACCTGACCAAACGTAAAATACGAGACATTCTCGAAATACGGGACGAAGGGCAAACAGCGCTGGTGGTCTATGCCGGAGATGCCCACACAGTTACCCCATTGACCGATGACACGGTTACCATATCCGCTCTGGTGCCCTCCCTCAGCCCCAATATCATGCCGTTGTTCGGCAGCAATCCCGGTGCGGCACTGGAGCTGGCAATAGGTTTACTCGATGATGTTGAGGCAAACCGGGGTAAAATCCTGCTAATGACTGATGGCATAAATGGGTTCGCCGAAGAACAGACTCTCGCCCAACAAATGAGTGAGACAGATTACGAGTTACTGATCATGGGAATCGGTACCGAAGACGGAGCACCGATTCGCACCAGTGATGGCAAGTTTCTTACCGATGCAGAGGGCGAAGTGGTAATACCCAAACTAAATCGCAATGTACTTCAGTCCCTGGCCAACCGCGCAGGCGGCCGCTACCATGATATTCAACTATCAGATGCTGATGTAAGTTCCCTGCTGGCCGTCAATCCTTTCGCTGAAGAAACCATGAGTGACGTAGAGGAAGAATTTGATATCTGGCACGAAGCCGGCCCCTGGTTGCTAATTCTAATTCTGCCGGTAGCTGCCCTGAGTTTTCGTCGCGGATGGCTGTTTGGCATGTTGCTGTTTACCGTTGGTGGAGCCTTGTTTCCCGCTCAGCAGGCTCAGGCCTGGGAATGGCGTGACCTCTGGCAAACGGGAGACCAGCAAGGAGCCGAAGCCATGGCCGCGGAAGATGCTGCAACAGCAGCCTCGTTATTTGAATCTCCCGAATGGCGCGGTGTGGCCAACTATCGAGCTGCAAATTACGAAGCCGCCGTCGCTTCTTTCAGCGCAGATAATTCTCCGGATGGTCACTACAATCGTGGCAATGCGCTCGCCATTAGCGGGAATTACGTGGAAGCTATTACGGCATATGACCAGGCAATTAACCTCGATAACAATCACCAGGATGCCATATTCAACAAAGAATTAGTGGAAAAGTTGCTGGAGCAGGAAGAGTCTGCGGAGGGAGATTCTGACGGGGAGAACAGCGATCAGCAGCAACAGCAATCTGATGAGGAACAAGAGCAGGACGAAGAAAACAGTGATCAGGAGAGCCAGGAGAGCCAGGAAGGCAATCAGGACCAGGAACAGCAACAACAGCAGCAACAGGAAGCTCCGCAGGAACAGGAAAATTCTGAAAGTAACAGTGAACAGAACACCCCCAGTGAAGATTCCAATGAGGAGTTTGAGGAACAGCAATCGCTGGAACAGTGGTTGCGACGTATTGAAGATAACCCGGGCGAACTGCTACAACGCAAATTCCGATTTCAATATCGACAACGCCAGCTCAATGGAACGGCTAACAACCTCCAGTCAGGTGGCCAGATATGGTAAGACTTTTTAGCGTATTCCTCCTCGCGGGCTTGATGCTCCTGCCTGTAATCGGCAATGCTCAGGAAGTGGCCGTCAGCGTCGACCGCTCCGAAGTCGCCATGGGTGAAACCCTGGTCCTGACCATCCGGGTAAGCCAACAACGCCAGAATATACAGCTTGACCTGTCACCCCTGACTGAGAATTTCGACATCCTCAGCACCCGCACCTCAAGTCAGATAAGAAGCATTAATAATCAGGTTGAATCCTGGGTGGACTACATTATTACCCTCTTCCCGACCCAGGAAGGCGATATCCAAATACCCCCACTCAACGTCGGTGGGGTAATTTCTTCACCGCTGACAATCTCCGTGGTAGATGCCGGACCGAAGTCAAACCAGCCTAATAACGACCTCTTTCTTGAAACCGAAGTAAACAAGGAATCCGTTTTTGTACAGGAACAACTTCTGTTCACTATTCGCCTTTTTTATACCATCAGCGGAATTCGCAACCCGCAATTTACCGAACTGGAGATGGCGGATACGGTAATTCAATTAATCGGATCTCCTAATCAATACGAAAAACTTATCGATGGGGTGCGCTATGGGGTTTATGAGAAACGCTATGTCATTTTTCCCCAGCGTAGCGGGCCACTGGAAATTCCCGACGTCCTGTTTCGTGGTGAAGTTACCGACGGCTCCAGTAATTTCGTATTCCGAAATCTTAATACCCAACGGGTCACTGCCTATATAGAAGGCAGCACTATAGACATCAAGGAACGTCCCGCGTCTGTTCAAAATCTTGAATACTGGCTGCCTGCGAGCAATGTGACCGTAACGGAAAGCTGGAATATTGACATCAATAATCTGAAAGTTGGTGATCCCATCAGCCGAACTATCGAATTGGTAGTGGACGGATTGGACGGGGCGGTTTTGCCTCCATTCAGTCCGAGCGAGATTGAAGGCGCTAATCTGTATCCGGATCCTCCAGACATTCAGCGCACTTTTATCGAAGGCAAAATTATTGGCACACGAATCGAGACAACATCTATCGTTCCTACCTCTAGTGGCTTCATTACCGTCCCCGAGGTTTCCATCCCCTGGTGGAACGTAGACACCGATGAACTTCAATATGCCGTGATTCCAGAAACTCGCGTAGCAATCGCTACCATTGAAGGCGAACTTCCCGCCGAGCAAAGCGTTGTTAATGTCGGTGAAGAATTTGATCTGGGTGCACTGGCCCCCGTACTGGATCAATCCATGCTGGGTGCCCAGGATGAAACCCGGTTAATTAATATCCCCGTTATCTGGTTTAACCTGCTTATTGCACTGGCCCTGCTTATAGTGCTTACCAGCATTTACATGCTGGTAATTCGGGGATTCAGGATCAATCCCATCGCCCTTCTCAGAGCCTTTATGCATGCACAGGCCCAGAAACGCTATCCTGAAAACAACGAAGCTGTGGCCTTTGGCGCCCTGACCAAAGCCATTCGCAAGGGTCAACCAGGCGCCATCAGAAGCGCCCTCATCACCTGGGCCGCTCATTACTTTGCCCCGATCAGCGTACTCAGTATGGACGATATAATAAGAAACTCTTCTTCTGGCAGCGAGCTGCAGCAGCTCTGCCTGCAGGTACAATCTACCCTGTATAACCAGGCACCCGAGCAACGGATTGAATCAGGCGACATGATCAGGGCACTTACCGCCATGCGCAAACTGAAACTACGCAGCACCAGGGAAGTCAAGCGGCAACAGCCCTATGTTTTGCCACCTCTTTATAGAACCTGAACCTGCATTTAGTTAGTTCCCTCGGTCTCTATTTACTTATTTTCAGTATCCATTGCGGCTTAATCATTCGCCTCAAATCATTTTAGAGTCACTTTTCTGTGCACCGTTCTATCTGACAGTTGTACCGTGAGCTCCTAAATCTCGGTATTAAATTACGAATTCGGTATTAAAATTTGCAAATATTTTAACGTTGGCCTAACCTGAAGCCCACAACTGTGGTGGGGTATAAATTATGGGCCATATTTTTAAAAGTAGTACTGCGCACCGAATGGCCGTCATGACTTGTATACAACTGACCAGCGTTGGATTCGTGATCGCTCAAATCTTCTTACCTGTCGTAAAATTAAGCTGTAAAGACCTTTATATAGTATGAGTTTTACTGCCACATAATTCTGGATAAACGAATCTACGTGAGAATGTAAATAATGTTTTTAGTGTTATTGGTAACGGCTGTAGCCCCCCTGCTTGTAATTCGAAAATTGATGGCAAAACTGGCCAATGCGATTGTTTTATTTGCAGTATGCTTTTCTGTTCAAGCGAACGAACCGCAGTGGGTTGATCTGAATGATGCCAATCGCTTTTTTGACTACTACGCTCAAGTAGAAAGCGGAAAATTTCTTCCACTAGACGCTGACACTTTGACGCTGGAAAACAGCGGTATCATTCATCTTGCCTATCGGTTTTACCATGAAACCGATACCTGGCTGGTAGTCAGGTTAAGTGACGGAGCAGTTCTCGAACTCAATGGAGTATGGGAAATAATCGGGCGAATCGAAGACTTGCTTAAGCCGGCCCTCAATATGGATTTAAAAACCACCTTTAACCGTTTCGCCATTTTTGCAGAGGATGCACTTCCTGGCACATTCGCTCCGTCATTCACTGAGACGACGGTGGACCTGGATTCTGGGTGGTACCTACGTCATTTCGAGGAAACAAATACCTATTTTGGCGTCAATATTGGCCCGGATCTTATCTACGGTGGCCTTTACCTGTTAACCCCCGAAAACTATCCCGTCCCTGACTACCTTGGCAAGCTTGAGGACTGGGTTGCAGGCCTTGCTCTTGAGCCGACCCTCTGTGAAAACAGTCTGGCCCAAAGGAGAGATACTGATAGAGATGGTATTTGTGATGGTCTTGATTCAGAGATAATAGTAGTGAATGGATCTTTAACGCCAATCGCGATCAAAGCGACTGAACTCAGCAGTTCTGAAGTGTGTGTGCAAGCCTATGCCGCAGGACCAGATGTGGCAGGTGTTACCGCTCGCTACTCCGCCCCCGCGTCAAGCGGACTCTCTGAGCTCCTGACATTAGCTATGTATGACGATGGAACAAACGGAGATAAAGTAGCTGGCGATTGGATGTGGACTACATGCGATGTATTACAATTTGCCGAAGAATATACAGGTGCAACAAGGCGCTTAAATGACAAAGTTGACCAAATTCCGATTTCGTTTTTTGCCCTTAGCACCGATGGCGAAATTAGATCTGGATCCAGATATATTATTATTCACAGTGGACCTGATAGTGTGATTTATGCTGACTCTGACTCTGCAGGTGCACCAGGAAGTGAAATTTCCTTTGCTTTTACTGCAGGGGGATTCAGTAATCGGCCTAAATTATTGGGAATAACCAGCACAGATGAAGAAGTGGTTGCCGAGTCTAATGGTGTGGATGTTCTTGTTACTCCTCACATGGTGAATATCGTCATTGATAATATAGATGGATGGGATGATTCAATTAGGGTATCTCAGCGCTACTTTGAACTTTTTCCTGAGGATGCTGACGTGGCTATAAAACCCCATGGTCTAGTCATATTCAATACAGAAGAAACCACTGGTGGGAGTGTAAAAACAATCAGAGTAAAAAATGATGTGACAGGAACAGGAGCTCCATTATTCGACTCTTCTGCTTCCTTTGGAAGTTCCGGAAATTTGCAGCAGGTAATTTACATGAATAACAATATAAACGGAGCAAACCTGATCGAAGCATTTGGACACCTGGGAGGGTGTTACCTTGACAAGGCAAGTCTGAGGCTTTGTACCAGCAGCCATCATACAGTAACAACAACCGTCAGAGGACAAATGGGCAGATCCTTAATGGAGAGTGATGGCATGGGTGATTACGTAGTGCCATCCCACAGGATAGGGCTTTCTCCGCCCGATTTCACAATGTTTGAGATGTATCAATTGGGTCTCGCGGATGTGGCAGAAGTACCCGCAGAAAGGTACGTAACTGATCCTAATGTACATCGGGCGTTTAACACTACTATTTTAGAAAGTGACACTGAACTTGTGGATGGGTTCGATATCGAAGCTATCTACGGCGTTCATTCAGATCCCTACACGGGCATTCAAAAGGTTATTTACAATATCTGTATCGTTGTTTCTTCCTCAGAGCATGGACTACTGACTGAAGCCGAATACACCTACATGGAATTCGTGTGTAGATATTTTGGCGAGTACCACGCCGGAGAAGCTGGATTTGCTACTTTTAATCCCCCTTCAATACCCTTCGCAACGCAAAATCGCTTAATATTCAATACCGGTGCACCGGCACTACCTCAGTAAAAAGCGCTGAAAAAATTCAGGACTAAAATATAATGCTGATGCGTAATGTGACTGAT
>JAESQX010000230.1 GCA_016764875.1 Gammaproteobacteria bacterium | reverse complement strand
GCCCAATGACATTCGCAAGCCGAAACGTGACGTAGTCCAAGCCAGAAATTTCAAGATAATCTTCTGTCGTTGTTTTGGAGATTGCGTAACTGGAATTAGCCTGGTTCTTTGGATGATCAAGAGGAATGGGTTGCTTAATTGGATGCAATCCGTAACAGAGTGCGGTTTGAAAGTAGATAAATCGATCAACATCGAAATCTTTTGCCGCCTTAATCACATTGGCACCACCGACTGAGTTGGTCAGCGTATCGGAGTACCAGTCGTCCGGGTCTTTGTAGGACGCTGCCGTATGAACGACAACGGAAGGCTTGTGAGTGCTGACAATGTCGTTAACCAAATCCCGATCACTGATAGAACCCTCGATAAAACTCAGGTTAGGATGTGTTTCTGGGAGATGAATACGTCGCCCGGTGTCCATGTTGTCAACGGTCACAACAGAAACGTTTGACGCCAAAAGCATCTCTATGACGTGGGAACCCACCTGTCCACAACCACCTGTTACAAATACTGTCATTGAAGATTTCTCCGCCTGATACTGTGAATGCTTTTAAACATCCTCTTCTATTATATGCCGGAAACGGGACCGTTTTCCTTGAGGGGGTTCATCTGCCTCCACGCAGTAGATCTATCATGAAACTGTTGATGCCATAGTTCCATACTCAATAAACCCCATATCTTTCGTGAGAACTGTGTCTCGGTTCCAAAATTCTTCATTACATTGTCGCTGTTCATAAACTGTCGGTGACGGCTCATTCCAGTAGAAAAAGTATCGCCAACGAAGTCTTTGAGCTCGTCTCCAAACCATTCTTTGAGGGGGACGGGGAAGCCCATCTTGTCCCTTCGCTTTAGGATAGAATTGGGTAAGGAATTTGCGAAGGTTTGTTTAATCAAGTGCTTCATGTTGCCGCCGCGGGACTTAATGTCGGCAGGTACTGTTGCTGCGAATTCAACTATTGGATGATCAAGAAACGGAACTCGGCTTTCTAGTCCGTGAGCCATGCCCATCCTATCCTCAACGTGGAGCAAGGCAGGGAGTAGGCATTTGAAATCAAAATGGGTCATCTTATCAAAGTAAGCTTCTTTCCCAACATTCTGACTATTGAAAATGGACCTGAAAGATTCAAAAACACGCGCTTTGTCCAACTGATTCCAATCCACTTCGTCTGTCATATCGTTTGATCGATCAACAAGTCTGAAATACCGGGCGTCGAGGTCTTCGAATAGCCCCTTTTGCCAAAACATTTGGATCATCGGTTTGTATTCACGAAGAAGGCCTAGGTTTGGGATGATCGACTCAATCGTGACGACGAAATTGCCGTCATGAGAGGTTCCATCAAGCGCTGCCTTTATGCATTGTTCGAAATATGCGACTAGATACCGAGCGTATCCACCAAATATTTCGTCTCCACCTTGCCCCCCGAGGACGACTTTGACGTTCTCTGATGCCAATTTGGAGACCATAAACTGAGGGAACGATCCAGGCCCAGCTACAGGGAAGTCCATATGGTAAATGATTTTGTCTATCGAGTTTTGGAAGTCATTGGCTGTTATGTCTATCTGGTGAAGGTTCGCATGAGCCAAATTGGCAGCATCTTCAGCATACGAACTTTCATCATACCCGGGGAACTGTGTGAATTTCCCATGAAAGCAGTCCCGGTTGTCATTGTTATGATTGGCTGCCATGACGGCAATCAAACTGGAGTCGATACCACCGGACATATAACTGCCAACCGGCACATCGCTGCGCAAGTGTAATGACATTGAATCCGTCAGTAGTTCCTCTAAGCGATTTTCGAAATACTTGGCGGAATGGTCATAATCAATGTTGTACTCAACATCCCAGTATTTGTTGAGTCTTACTGAACCGTTGCGGATTGTCAGTGAGTGTCCCGGGGGGATGTGCTTGATGTGCTGAAAGAGTGTTTGGTCGCCAATACAATACTGGAACGTCAGGTATTCAGCTAACGAGCCGGTATCGGTTGCTATTTCTGGAGAAAATGGAAGCAGAGCTTTTGCTTCAGATGCAAAAAACAAAATACCATCTGATATCAAATAATAGAGGGGTTTGATGCCAAAACGATCTCGTATCAGCGTCAATTTTTGTTCTTTTTCATCCCACAAGGCAGTGGCAAACATGCCTCGCAGATGGTTTGTAAATTCCGAGCCAAATTTTGAATAAGCGGCCAATATCGTTTCTGTATCGCTAGAGCTCTGGAAACGCCACCCGTCTTTCAGTTGATCTTGCAGCTCCAGGTAGTTGTAGATTTCGCCGTTGTGAACAACAACGTCGCCATTGACAGCTTTCATAGGCTGGGCGCCTGTGCGCGACAAATCGAGGATACTCAGACGTGTGTGTGCCAACCCAACGGATTGACAGTTGGCAACCCACTGCCCAGCGCCATCCGGGCCTCGATGTTCCAGTAATCCACCCATAACGGTAAGTGCATCTGAAATTCGAGGAATTGTCTCTCCCTTTAAGCTCACAATACCAGCAATGCCGCACATTTTTCGTGTTTCCTAAGTGTCAATGTTAGTGAGTTTCGAGCCGTCATCTAGCGCATTGATTTGGACGAAGGTCAGACTACCTAAATCAATCTGACCCTCACCTTGGCTGGTGATGTTGTATTGAGCGCAAACATATATACAGAACCTACTATCTGTGAGTATTCATCTAGGAGAACCAAGGCCCTCATCAGTGTTCTGTAGCAAAAAAAGTGCGGGGATGACATCGTATAATTGGCCGTTTAGACTCAAATGACACTGGAGGCAGCTAATTGGCTTGGGGCATGGCCAAAGGTGTTCATTGTTCATTGGATTTACTCTCCGACGCGCCTGTGAGTATGCGCAGGTGCGTATGCTACGTGTCACTGACGCTTGCAACGAGAATATTCTACGCCAGCCGAGAAAGCTCATCCAAATGGGTTTGCGCCGGGGAGTTACGTCTGGCCAGGGGCTGGGTAACGAAGCCCGCAGGAAATGCAGTTTGGGTGTGTTGGCTTTATTTAGCAGCCCCAAAAAAAGGGATGATAATAAGAGGTCACTGTCATCCGCTGAGCTTGAGCCGCAGCGAACTTGGTGTCGTCAATATCCTCCTACTCTCCTTCCTTACGCGCCAAGCTAGGCGACGTGACGCCTTGGGGCGCATGTAGACCAAAACCAAACAAGGTTAACTTGTAGGCGCGGGAAATTGGTAGTGGATCAATTGCTGCAGGACCGGCCTAGTCTGGCTGGACGGAAGGAGACAAATCCGATAGAGCTAGAACTGATTTCCGAAGAAACGCACAGTTTTGAGTATGTAATCTTCAGTAGTATTAGCTGATCAGCCTTACATATTTTGTGCAAATTTGCCCCGGGAAACTGAGAGATAATAAGTGACTAAAGTCGGAACAACGCTACTTGAGCCCTATATCTTGCTGTTTCGGTACCGCAAGTTGTTGTGGGATTCAGTCAAAAACTCTCTTCAGGCTCGTTACGCTGGATCCATATTCGGGCTTGGTTGGATTGTGAAAGGGCCGCTGATGCTACTGGGTCTCTACGCATTGATCTACGCGGTGGTTTTCAGGGTGCGCCCTGTCGGTCTGGAGCTTGCAGACTACATTCTTTACATCTTTGCTGGATTAATCCCATTCATTGCTTTTTCACAAGCGCTTTCGGCGGGAGCAGTTGCCCTAAGCAATGATCCAGGGCTTCTTCTTAATAAAGTTTTCCCGGCTGAGTTATTACCTGTCCGCGAGGTGCTCGCTGCGGGAACGATGATAATCGCTGGCGGCTTCCTAGTAATTGTCTACAAACTGTTCCTTGGGGGTATCACGTGGTACTGGCTGTTGTTGCCGCTGATACTTTTGTTGATGGCGATGACTGTTGTCGGCATGGTCTGGGGGCTGTCTTTAGCAAATCTTCTCATTAAAGACGTCCAGCAAATGCTGACTTACATCATCATTTTGTTGTTGGTTGCTAGTCCAATTGCGTACACACCTGACATGATACCGCCCTCTATGCAGATTCTCATCTATGCAAACCCGTTGGCCTATTATGTAATGTCTTTCCAAAGCATTTTAGTGCTGGGCCAACTACCGCCAATTCCGATTATGATCGGGGATTTGCTAATTTCGCTTGTCTGGTTTCACGGCATGTTTGCGGTCTTCAAATCCGGAAAACTGGTCCTAACCGACAATATCTGAGACAAGTATGATGGATGATATGAAGAGAGACGCTGCTGCAATCGTTGCCCAAAATCTCACGAAGACGTATAAGTTGTATGGCAACGTAACGGATCAAGCGATTGATATTCTGGGGCTAAATTGGCTGTTTTTCTGGCGAACAATTGAGCCACAGCATTTTAGCGCACTAAACGATTTCAACGTCGAAATTTGCCACGGTGAACGTGTGGGCATCATTGGTCAAAATGGTGCAGGAAAAACCACGTTCTTGAAACTGATAACCGGCGCAATATCCGCCACTGAAGGCGATCTGAAAGTAAATGGTGATATTCAAGCCTTGATGCAGGTCGGTCTCGGTTTTCATCCAGAGTTTACTGGTCTCGAGAACATCAGCGCATCTTTGCTCTACAGTGGTCTGAGCGAGGAAGACAAGCAGACCGCTACAGAAGACATAATTGAGTTTTGCGAGCTTGAACAATTCCTTGAACAACCTCTGAAGACCTATTCTCTTGGCATGCAGGCTCGTCTGCAATTTGCCTGCGCCACAGCCATCAAACCGGATATCCTTGTAGTGGATGAGATTCTGGGTGCTGGAGATGCCTATTTTTCAATGAAATCATCAGCACGTATGGAGAGCTTGACCAAATCCGGTTGCACATTGTTACTTGTCTCCCATTCGATGGGGCAGGTACTGCAGTTTTGTGAACGTGTAATTTGGATAAATGAAGGCAGAGTTGTTCGCGATGGCCCTGCACTGAAGGTCGTAAAGGCATACGAACAATGGATGCACGAAAAATCCTTCAGTAAAGGGTTGGTGAGCTCCAAAGTGCGGGAGAAAATTGAATCAAGCAGCAACAATAGGCGCTCGGACCAGGTTGTAAATTTGGACGAGCTTGCTACCGAAGTGGTGGGTGGCATTGATGGGAAAATTGTAGAGGTGAACGAAACGAAGCTGCCCGAAGTGTTCTCATCAAGAGACAAAAATGCACGTTGGGAAACAAAAAACACTGCACTGCAGATACACGATATCTGTTTGCGAGATGCCAGTAGGGCTCAGTGCAGTATTTTTCCGCCCGACTCTGAAATGACAATCGAAATCCATATCGAAGCCCAGGAGGCGGGGCAATTTCCATGTGCTGTTGTCGTACATATAATGTCTGAGGATGGGCGTAGTGTCATATGGAGTGGCAGCGACTCTCGTACGCTAGAAATGGAAGAGGGCGACGTTTCGTCTATTGATCTGCTCTTGGCACCTTTGATGCTGAACTGTGGAAGGTACACTGTTTCGGCAGCTATTTTTGATCAGATTGTGCCATTGAACAAAGCATCGGCTTATCGCTACGACCTGGTATCGCGTACGCGCAGTTTTGCTGTCATGGACGCTTACGATGGGAATGACTCGCTATTTCGTCATCCGTCAACGTGGGGTAAATTCGAAAAAATAAAGATTGGTGAGGAACATTCAAATGTTGCAGAAAATGAGCATGGTTCATGATTATTTGTCCGGAATGTGCGACCGCACTACCCACTGAAGCAATAACACCTGCGCAAGGCATCCATTGTGGAAAATGTGGTTGGCAACAGCAGGATCACAGCGGTGTGCCGGATTTTTTGACCCAAGAGGATCGAAAAAATGAAATGTTCCAGAGTTATGTTGAGAACTACGATAACTTGGCGCAGATCAATCTTGAGAAGAGTAATATCGACAGGCAGTTTTTACACAACCAATCGAAGAACATCATAAAGTACTTAGGCTGCATAAAGGGTCAGTCAGTTTGCGATGTGGGGTTTGGGCAAGGTTATCTCACGCGTGAACTGATCAAGGCAAGTGCTGGTATGGTAACAAGCGTTGATGTTTCAGTGAGTTATCTCGCCACGGTTGCTGATACTCTTAAAGTTGTTCCGGTACAAGCAAATGCCGAAAACTTACCGTTTGCTGATGAGTTTGACATCATCGTATCGACCGATGTCATGGAGCATGTAATCAATGTGGGTTCATTTCTCTACTGCTTAAACAGGGCACTGAAACCTGGCGGTACGGTCTGTATACGGATTCCTTATCGAGAAGGGCTCTTGAACTATTCACCACACAGTGGATATGAGCATAAGTTTGGGCACCTTAGGAGCTTTAACAAGGATCTATTAAAGATTTATCTGAGGCAAGCCGGTTTTGGAAACCTAAAGTTTCATTTGGATGGATATAGTTTGGGGTCTCCACAAGAGTATTTCTACGACACGACCTGGAAGAAAATTCAGTACGGGAAACTTTCTTCGTGGTTGTCCAAATTTGCTAAACACCCAGCGGATGTGACCATGTGGAATAGCTACCTGAACCGGCTAATCATGCGTCCGGTGGAAATTGTTGCCATTGGCAGAAAAACAGAGACACCGTAAATGTCGCAAGCTGTTGAAGAACTGCTATTCGCAGAGTTGCAGGTCGGGGATGATCGGGGAGCACCTAGGGTCATATTTATTCTGGCACCTCCGCGAGCAGGCAGTACGACTATTTATAAGGCCATGATAACCCATTTTTCATTACCCTATATAGCTAACATCACGAATGAGCATTTTGCTGATTGTCCAGTTGTTGGTATGGCCGTTCAAAGGTCGTTGCCGATAGAAATTTCCTGGGAAAGCCGCTTTGGAAAAACTC
>JAESQX010000229.1 GCA_016764875.1 Gammaproteobacteria bacterium | reverse complement strand
TCTTACAGTTCTGGAAGTATCACCGCGTACTGTTACCACCGGAGGGGTGTTTGCACGGGATTCCGGGCTACTGGTGCCGGCTCCCAGCGAGCCAGTCTCTGAGGCTATGACCATATTGTCAATGGTATAGTCCGTGGTCGTGGAGGCATAGGCGCGCCTGGTAATACCCTGGCTGGTCAAAGTCCACACCAATTCCCGGTCACGCCAGTCTCCTGGCACTACCACTTCAAAGGTAAATCTATTGCGCCGAGGTAGAAAGTGAGTGGGCTGCCCACGATCCTGCTGACCGGGAGAAAAGAAGTTTTCCTCGCCGACAGGCACGTCCAATTCCTGCTCCCAGTTCTCATTCATGTAGCCAAAAATAAAACTGATGGTGCCATTATCATTTTCCCACCAGCCCTCATAGGCGGGTTCAATGTGCTGGCCGCGGCGAAAGGTGTCCTGGCTTAATGCCGAGCCGGAACCCAGCAACAACAGAGCGCCAATTATCATGATATGGCTTACTTTTGCTTTTGAATTATAGATATTAGCCGCCATTAACAGATCCTCCTTAAAACGCAGGCAATAAAAAAGACCAGTGAATTCTATGCTGATTCGCTGGCCTTTTTCAATATTAAACGGCTTTTTACATAGAGAGCCCGATATTATTCGGTCACACTCACAGTCATGTATAGGTCGTGATACAGTCCACCATCATCAGCTCGTCCCCAGAGGATGTAAGTACCCGGCTCCTTGAAGGTTACGGACACATCGTACATACCATCTTCAGGAACGGAAGGAGGTAACCACAGCCCTCCCCAGGGAGAATTAGCTGAGGTACGGGTATCTTCCCATGGCTTAATCTGGGGTGGATCAAACTCTACAAGGTCCTGTACACCGGCCTCAATATTTCCCGGGCCGCGATATACGTTCCAGGACAGGAACAATCCGTTCATTTTCTGCACGGTTACCTTGAATGGTGGGCGCATCAATCGCATTTCATGTACTGTTTCCTCGGTTAAAAAAGCCGCCACCACGCCTTGTCCTGCGAATTCAAGAAATTGCCGAGTCTGTTCCAGTATGTTGGTTTGCTTCGGGATGCCATCGTCTGCTACGTGGGTCTGAAAAGAAAGCGGCTGACCAACGCGAACGGTGCGAATTCCATCGCCGATCAATTCGGCTGTTGGAGCGACGTAGGCCCGTGATTCGGGGCTGCTGGTTCCAGCTCCCAGGGAGCCAGTTTCAGAGGCAATGATCAGGTTGTCCACTACATAGTCAGTCGCAATAGTGGCATAGGCTCGTCTGGTCTCCCCGTTGGGAGAGGTTACAGTCCAGACTAACTCTCTGTCTCCCCAGTCTGCTGGCACGACCACTTCAAAAGTAAATCGATTACGACGTGGTAAGAAGTGAGTAGGTTGCCCACGGTCAGAATCACCGGGCGAAAACGAATTATTTTCTCCAACCGGAATATCCAATTCCTCTTTCCAGTTTTCGTTGAAGTACCCGAACATGAAGGTGAAAGTACCGTCATCGTTTTCGAACCAACCTTCGTACGCCGGCTCCAGGTGCTGGCCTTTTGAGTAGGTCTGAGCGCTTGCTGGTAAAGCGGCCAGCAAAAGGGCGCTGGATAACAGCAGGGTCAGTAATTTGAAGACAGGCCTGGTTTTAATCTTGATGTGCAACATAAAATATCCTCTAAGGAAAACTTATTACATTCCCTAATCTTAGTGTAAAAACGCAAGGCTCAAATCACACGAGCCTTGCGTTTCTGTATTGCTGAATGAATTTGCCGTATTAAAGCTTAATTTGGCGCGTTTAATGCGACTTTATCTTTTAGCTCATCTTTACTGTCCGTAGTTACCGGTGCGGGAGCTACCAGCGGGGCCAGACATAAAGGACAGCCGATGACATGATCGTTAGGACCAAGATTGAGATTGTCACGACGTTCCGCCATCGCTTCAAAAAATTGCTCGTCGGTAAGTGTTACCCGTATGCCAAGATCTATGAACATATTGGTTACCGATCGGTTTCCAGACCCCTGCCAGTTTCTTGAGTCAGGCACATTAGGATTGGAATCAGTATTATTCATATATCCGACGATATGCAAAATAGTCCCTTTTGGCAGCAACGGTGCATAATCGTTCTTATAAGGATAACCTCGAACCCAGTTATGGTCATAACCCACACAGGACAGGGTTTCTACGGTATATCCCCAGATGGCCTCAAGGCACATACGTTCGCCCGGGGCATGCAGATGCGGTTCAAAGGTAATTATCTTGGTATGGTCCTGAAGCACGGTATAGGCATGAAGTTCCTGATCTTTCTTGTTACCGGTGATGCTGATGTCCACACCGTTTCCAATACCAATCAGTGCGCGCTTGTACTTGGGCTCGTAGCCAACCGGATGCAGTCGAAACCCGATTTCCAGATGGCCAGTGGTATCACGACCATTAGAGTGTATATGCACGGAGTCAGACACTATGTAGGTATTTGCCCTCAGTAGAGGACCGGCCTCTGGGTCAAAAATATCGGCGTTTCGACCTACTTCGTGTACCGGCCAGGTAGTGGATGGACCACTGCGCTCGCCATTTTCGTCTATTAACGATGTTGAATAGATCAAGTGGTGGAAGATGAATTTGCCACCAACAGTTTCGCGGCCAGCACCACCGCCTGCGTTTACATCATTTACTTCCACAACCTCGACCGATTTTACATAACGGTCTTCATAAATAGGAACCTTAACTCGGTCAATCTCACCCCACCAGTCTGGTGTCCCGCCGAGTTTGGTTATGGGATTGGTCTTAACAATGATGTCAGGCACACCAGCTGTCCACATGAGGCTGTCATCAAATACCATAGCCTCCGGAGCATCAGCAACATCTCCTTTGGGTGTCCCGGTGCGAGTCCAGGTGGAAATGGCCTGGATTTCTTCATCACTTAAAGAAGGATCCTGCTTGAATTCTTGAATGCCAACGTTTTTCTCCATATACCACGGAGGCATGGCTCCAGCCCTGTCTCGCAGCCCGGTTTTGTATTCGATCAAGCCGGCAAATGGAGCTACTTCTTCGTAAGTCACCAAAGGCATTGGACCAGCACCACCGTCGCGGTGACAACCCTGGCAGGAGCGCTGCAGAATAGGCTCGATGTCTTTATGGAATGCCGCCGCCAGAATCGTCATCTCCGCCTTCTTCGCGCTTATCTTCGCGGCCTCGAGCAATTCGTCGGCTGAGAGCCCCATTTTCGATGTTAG
>JAESQX010000026.1 GCA_016764875.1 Gammaproteobacteria bacterium | reverse complement strand
GGTATTTTCGATTATTACAGTGTAGTTGTCGAAATCGAAAAACACCTACCCAGTGCTGAAAATCACGATTGCGGATTCTATCAATCCCGCCTAACCATTGCTGAAAACGCGCCGAAGTATTAATCTGTAGATTACGGTTTTTGTGGGTGTCCCATTTTAGTAGTCCCATTTTAGTAGAGAGGAAATTCCATGGAAAAACTATCCTCCGCCTTTATTGATTCTTGCAGGATAGACAACGGCCTTTTATTGCGTGGCGAAAACATGTCTCGTATTGAGACCTTTGTTGATGCGGCTTTCGCATTCGCGTTCACAATGCTGGTTATCAGTATCGATGAAATCCCTGATAGTCCGGCGGCCTTGTTGGAGTCATCGAAAGATGTGCCAGCCTTTCTTGCCAGTGCATCCACACTTGGGCTTATCTGGTTGACCCACGCCCAGTGGAGCCGAACTTTTGGTCTACAGGACACCATAACCATCGTCCTTAGCCTGTTCCTGGTAATGCTGGTCTTAATTTTTGTATACCCGATTAAATTAATGTTTCGCCTCTTGTTTTCCTATCTTAGCGGTGGCTTTCTCACCACTGGGTCCAGTGGTGCTACAAGTTGGTCAGATATAGCAAATTTAATCTTTTACTTCGGGCTGGGATTCATTAGCCTGGCATTAATTATTGTACTGCTCTATGGCAACACCCTACGCTATAGCGAGCAACTTCAGCTTTCCGCCGTTGAGCGAACCTTTTGCCTGACTCGACTCGTGCGTTGGTTTACTATTATTTTCACAGCCGTAATATCCTGCTCGCTTGCCTTCATACTGGTTGATGCATGGATCCCCTGGGCACTTTTTTTCTACCTCACCCTGGCTGTTAGCCTACCACTCTCTTCCAGGCTACTTGTTAAGAAACCAGCTAGTACCCTTAGCAAATAGCCGCTATTTTTCAGGTAAACCACCTAAGCAGGAACCAAGGGAGTTGGTGCAGACCGAACGAATTGGAAAGATACTACCGTGTGTGAAAGAATCAGTACTTCGGCTGCAGTGGAGTAACACACTTGCAAATCGAATTAAGCACCACTATGGTCTGAATATCACATAAACAATACTGGGAATCAGCAAATGAAAAATCTGCTAGTTATCATGGCAACCCTGCTCGTCACGCTCGTATCGCCCGCTGCATCAGCTCTGGATAAGGAAGCTTTGCACAAGGCCTTAACCGGAATAGATCGAGACCCGAATGACCTCTTAAGAGATGAGGTAAGAAAGCCGGTAGAGGTGCTGGATTTCCTGGGCGTTGAAGAAGGCATGTCGGTGCTGGATGTATATGCGGCAGGGGGCTACTACACGTTTATTTTAGCGAAAGCGGTAGGCAATTCAGGTGTCGTTTATGCCCAAAACACAGAACAAGGATTGGGCTTTCAGGAAGGGCGACAGAACATTTCAATGGGAGACGCTTTTAACACGAAAATCTCAAAAGGAACTTTTAATAATGTAAACCACATTTTAGCGCCTATCGGTCAGCTAGGTATTCCCGAAGAATCACTTGATATGATTTTGCTAAGTCAGATTTTCCATGACTTTTACAATTCCACTCCGGAACGGGCACTTGCCATTTTAACCCAACTGAAAACGCTGCTAAAACCCAACGGCGTAATCGGGATAATCGATCATGTGGGGATTGATGGGCAGGATAATCATCATATGCATCGAATGCTGAAACAAGAAGCGATCGATTCAGCCAGGGAAGCGGGATTCACGAATATTATGGATAGTGATTTGCTCAATAACGAGGCTGATAAGCATGAACGTCACGTTTTTCATCCAAGCCTTAACCGGAATACAGACAGGTTCCTATTGAAAATACAGAATGGGGAATAAATTTAGAAGAGGCGGAAAAGCAAAAACCCGAGGACTTTCCAATAGAGAGAGTCCTCGGGTTGGCTTAAGACTTATTCCATCCCTATTTGAGGCGGAAAATATATGTCAGGGTGATACATTCACTGTGACATAATTGTCAGCGTACAACGCACCGTCATCAGTCCTTCCCCACAGCACATACGTACCAGGCTTATCAAAGGTCACGGTTGCCGAATAATTACCATCTTCTGGAACCGCAGGCGGTACCCATAAAGAACCCCAGGGAGAATTAGACGCTGGCCGTGTATCCTCCCAGACCTTTGTTTGTGGCTCGCTGAAGTGAACTGTTCCCTCACCTTCACCCCGATATACTGACCAGGAATGCCACAACCCATTGAACTTGCTAACAGTGGCCCTTGAGGGAGGACGCATCATACGCAGAGCCAGTGGTATTTTAGTAAAAAACTCGGTAGTAAAACGTGGCTTTGGTATTCCATCATCCGTCACATGTGTTACCAGCGTAAGTTCTTCGCCAACACGTACATTCCTGATGTGCTCACCATTGACCGTATCGCCCTGTACAACCGCTGTTGGCCCTACGTTGGATCTGGTCTCTGGCGTACTGAAACCTCCGCTCAGTGACCCGGTTTCCGATGCAATAATCTGGTCGTCAACCGTAAAGTCTTTTAACTTACTCGCATAAGCCTTTCTGGTTTTGCCATTACTGGTTAAAGTCCATACCAGTTCCTGATCGTCAGCCCAGCCAACGGGCATAATCACTTCAAATGTAAAACGATTACGTCGTGGCAAGAAATGTGTCGGCTGTCCTCGATCGGCCGCTCCAGGAGAAAACATATTTTCATCCCCTACTGGAACATCTACCTCTTCCTCCCAATTTTCATTCATGTATCCAAAAAAGAAGGTAGTAGTCCCATCGGGATTATCGCGCCAGCCTTCATAGGCAGGCTCTATGTGTTCACCTCTGGAATATCCATTGTCATCGGCACTCGCAAACTGCGCTCCGAAAGCTAATGCAATGAGTGTAAAACCTGCCCCCAGAGCGGCGAGACGCCGTCCTGGGTTTAGGGTGGAAATAATACTTCTAATGTGCATGGTCAATTACTCTCCTAACCAGAAATAAACTATTCAGATGATCCAGAGTCAGCTACTCCCACCAGAGGAGCCAAGCAAAGTGGACATCCGATAACGTGGTCATTAGGCCCTAAATTAAGCGCCTCACGACGATTCTCCATCTCTGCGAAAAATTGATCAGTGGTAAGCTTCACCCGCATGCCAAGATCAATAAACATATTGGTTACAGAACGGTTACCGGAACCTTGCCAATTCCTGGTATCAGGCACATTGTTATTGGTTTCAGTATTGTTCATATATCCAACAATGCGAAGGATCGTACCCTTTGGCAACAAGGGAGCAGAGTTTTCATCATAGGCATACCCACGCACCCAGTTATGGTCATAGCCCACGCAGCTCAAAACTTCCTTGGAGTAACCCCAAATGGCCTCGAGACACATACGTTCACCGGGAGCATGCAGGTGAGGTTCAAAAGTAATAATTTTTGTATGATCCTGCAGCACAGTATAGGCATGGAGTTCCTGGTCTTTTTCGTTACCACCAATACTAATATCTACACCATTTCCCAGGCTGTATCGCGCTGTCTCATATTTAGGCTCATAACCAATCGGGTGGAATGTAAAACCAAATTCCAAATGGCTAGTAGTATCCCGTCCGTTGGAGTGCAAATGCACGGAATTAACAACAAAAGTAGAATCTTTCTTCAGCATTCGTCCTGCGTCTTCATCAAATATATCCGCATTACGACCTACCTCGTGTACCGGCCAGAATGTAGTGGAGTCATCTCCGGAAGTGAAAGCGCTTAAAAGCAGCTTTTCAGGATCTGGGTCTGCAATTGTTGTACTCCAGGCCATGTGATGAAATATATACAAACCACCAATGACAGTTTCAGTCTCTGCAGTTGGATCTACGTCGTTCACCTCAATTATCTCAACTGATTTGACATAACGATCTTCTGTCATGCCAGTAATGGCAACGCTGGGAAGCTCTCCCCACCAATCGGGTGTGCCAGCCAACTTGGTTACTGGCTCACTTGATATTATCAGGTCAGGCTGGCCCAATTTCCAGGTAGCGCCTGCTTCGAAAACCAGCGGCTCAGGAGCATCGGATGCGTTACCCTTTGGAGTGCCGCTTCGCGCCCAGGTTGAAATAGCGGCAATTTCTTCATCGCTCAAGGAAGGATCGTCCTTGAAACCCTGTATTCCTATACGCTTTTCCATATACCATGGAGGCATGGCACCAGCCCGATCCCTAAGACCAGTCTTGTATTCGATCAATCCAGCATACGGAGCCACTTCCTCATAGGTCGTTAGTGACATTGGTCCGACACCACCTGCGTGGTGACAGCTTTGGCAGCTTCTCTGCAAAATTGGCTCGATATCCCTGTGAAAGGTTACTTCGTCCGCTTGAGCAAAAGCAGCAGGTAATGCGAATATTCCAAGTACGCCTACCAGCCATTTAGCTTTAGAATTTGCAATCAATATGTGTCTCACTTTAATCTTCTCCCCTCTAATTAAAATTGCAGCGTACCGACACTTCATTCGTTCGTCGAAAAAGTGCAGTAAAAAATTTAAATAACCAGTTACTAAATATCAATTAATCGACCAAATGTCAACGATTTATGTAACTTCTGGTAACCAATCGCTCATGGTAAATTCTCTTACTACTTGCCGCTATTAAAGCAGCCTCGCGATTACAGTATCTATAGGAGCAGTGCACACCATTGCCATCTCTTTAATTTGGCGGACTCTAGCCCTTTTCCGCCGGTTTTTTTTGCCTGCCTACCTTTTTCCTATGGCTCAATATCGCCTCAAGCCAGGCCAAAAAGGGGCCGTATCCGGGTTCCCAAAGAGCTGCCGGCAAAAGCGGCTGCAAACCACAACCACCCATGCAGGCTGGTGGAGCCAATCCCACTGAAATAGGCGCCAATATTACAACCAAACGCAATCCTGGCTCCGTATCCCAGTAACAGGCCGCCAATCACAGCCGCCAGCAATGATCGCAGCGGTAATTTAAAGGAAGGAGCGAATTTACTGGCCAGCGCGGCGGCGAGCATGGCGCCAAGCATGATGCCAATATTCATTACGGAAGTTATGTCAATGAATATACTCTGATCCAGCGAGCTTAAAGGTCCCGGTCTTTGCCAATATGCCCAGGCGGTGACGTCGATACTCAGCCGTTCCGCCACTTTACCTCCCCAAAGAGCAAATGCCGAAGTTACACCCCAGGGTCTCCCAGCCAGTAATAGCGTCGCAATATTTACACCAGCCAGAGCTAATGCGCCTGCAATCAGCGGCCAGGGGCCTCTCAGCCAGGACTGGGTTAATTCTGTCTTCCAGAAGCTTCGCACCGAACCATGCCGGCGCCGCTCATGGGCCGCCGCAACGAACCAGACCATAGCGAACAGGATGAGACTTATCAGGATGCCGGGTATCACGCCAAAGTTCTGGGAAAGGGCAAATGGCGCAAATCCGGGGACGTCTTGCCACATTGACCAATGCCAGGTACCGATTACGGAACCGGCAATAAATGCGGCCAGAGTCACCAACATACGCGTATTACCACCACCCGCCGTATACAGTGTTCCTGAAGCGCAACCACCACCTAATTGCATACCCAGGCCAAAGAGAAATGCACCACACACTACTGCTACATTTATAGGAGCAACACTGCCGCGCAAATTAATTCCACCGAACTCCCCAAGCGCAATCAGCGGGGTAAATACCAGGACAGTTGCCCCAAGCATCACCATCTGAGCCCTTAACCCTCCGCTGTGACCGGTAGTGACTACCTCACGCCAGGCGGCGGTGAATCCGAAAGCAGCATGATAGAGAAACACTCCGGCGGCAAGACCAACCAGGAAAAGAGCACCCTGCCGCCAGCCATAGCTGTTAGCCAGGTAAAGGAAAAGGATAATGCTGATAATGCCAGCAATACCCAGTGTTCGGCGATTCCGGTTAAAAGAGGCGAGAGTATCTGGTGGAGAATTACTCATAGACTGCGTATTCAAATCAGTTCCCTCTTTTCACTTTGATTCATTCGCCGGTGCTGGATATTACAATTAACCAGCCACGGGGAGTATTTACCTGCTCTCTTTGATATCGCAGAGACTTGCGCCAGAATCACTACTGGCTGTTTCCGCTTAGTTGATCCCTTACTCTTTGTGCCATTCCAGTCAATCCCCAACGACGCCCTTGCTCCAGGGCTTGTTCAATGCTGGCACCACCGTCTCGCGCCGTCACCGCCTTCAGGGCTCCAACCCGATTACTGGTACCGCAATGTACCAATACCGGTTGACCATCCAGGCGTGCCAGAATTTGCTCTAGCGTCTGAGCATTTGAAGATGTCACACCAGTGCGACCGGAAACAGGGAGTGAGTGAAACTCCATCCCCAGAGATTCCACCAGCTCAGACTCATCCCAGTCCAATTCTCCATCTGTGCGAAGGCTGATCACATGTCGAATACCAGCATCTGCCAGCACACCTACTTGCTCCTGGGTTGGTTGACCACTGGCAAAGATCAGATTCTCCTGGCTGCTAAGGAAAGCGATGTCAGCACTATTAATAGCATCAACATTTACCCGGTAATTCTGGGCACAGGCAGCAAGCAGCAAAGTTAATACTACTAATGTGAATCGGAAAGTTACTTTTGGGAATGACATTTGTGTTTTCATTTATACGCTCCGGCTGCCGAACGGAAAGCTCGACGATTTTTTTCAAAATATTTTGTTAAGTATCGCACTATTTCAATTCCAACTTAAAGAGTGCAGTCAGACTATCTCTGATTTAGCTCTATATCTGTTTCCAGGAACGACATGCTAAAGGACTCTCTCGTCGCTTCACCGCACCCTGCACTTGTGTAGTAACATCGTATACGCTGCAACCATTAATCGCTGTGATTCATTCCTGTTTATGACCGAACCCACACCCTGGCACTCACTTAATTTCGATCAAACCCTGCTGGCGCTGAAGTCCTCTGCTGAGGGTCTCCCCTCAAGTGAAGCCGCCCTCAGACTTCGTCAGATTGGCCCAAATGTTATTCCCGAGCCACCCCCCAAAACGATGGCGGCCGTTTACCTTGATCAATTCAAGAACGCTTTCATTTACCTGCTACTGATTGCGGCCGTCGTTTCCATTTTCCTGGGAGAGATTGGGGATGCCCTTTTTATCGCTGTGGCGCTCCAACTTAATGCCATTATCGGGACTGTGCAGGAATGGCAGGCACAAGAGAAGGCTCTGGGGTTACGAAACCTGGTGAAATCCATGGTCGCAGTTCGCCGTGATCAGAACTGGGAGATGATTGACGGACGTGAACTGGTGCCCGGCGACATCGTTGAAGTGGAAGCGGGCACCACTGTTCCTGCCGCTATGCGCCTGCTCAAAGACGAAGCCCTTGAAGTCGATGAATCACTCCTCACAGGAGAGTCGGTACCAGTGGTAAAAAATGCTGATGCCACACTGGAAGAACACGTATCACTGGCGGACCGGGAAAATATGCTGCATGCCGGCGCCACAATTCTGCGTGGTCGTGGCACCGCCGTTGTCACGGCTACGGGGCTGCGGACCGAGGTAGGCAGAGTTGCCGAGTCCCTGAAATATCGCGAAGAAATCAAACCTCCTCTTATAGGACGAATGGAGAAGTTTACTCGCATCGTGGCAAGCCTAATGGGCGGCGTTATAGCCCTTATCGCTTTTTCTGAATTCCTTCGCGGCACTGAGCCAACTGTCATTTTGATGACCAGTGTCGCACTGGCAGTGGCGGCAATTCCCGAAGGTCTTCCGGTGGCAATGACCGTAGCGCTGGCTATCAGTGTCTCCCGCATGGCCAATCGGGGCGTGGTAGTACGCAAAATGGCTGCCGTGGAAGGGCTGGGCGCCTGTACCGTGATTGCCGCAGACAAGACTGGCACCCTTACCATTAACGAGCTGTCGGTACAGCGGGTTTGTCTCCCTGATGATACTGATCTGCCCGTCTCCACCATGATCCAACAGGAGAATGATTCCCCTCAGTCGGTCATTAATTCCCCATTTCGCCGTCTTGTGCTGGCCGGGCTGCTTTGTAATGAAGCACGCCTGGAAGAGCAACCGGATGGTTCCTCCCGGTTGTTCGGTGACACGGTCGACGGTGCATTTTTGAAACTGGGTGAGAGCGCCGGCTTTGATCGAACTGACACCGACGAGAAAAATCCAAGGGTTGGCCGCATTCCCTATGAACCTTCTCTCTCCTTTGCCGTGTCCTTCCATGAAGGGGATGATGGTCTTCATGGCTGGGTAAAGGGTGCGGCTGAAACCATACTTTCTTTTTGTAGCGGGGAATCTACCAGGGGCGTGACCGACCAGGTCAACCTGTTTGCACGTCAGGGATACAGAGTCATAGCCCTTGCGGAAGGCAGCGTGGAGGGGATGGAGCACAAAGACCTCCACGATCTTGATTTCCTCGGGCTTGTCGCCCTGATTGATCCGCTGCGTCCCAGCGCAAAGGAAACAATCCGCCGCTGTCGCGAGGCAGGAGTGGCCGTGCGTATGATAACTGGCGATCATCCCTTGACCGCCCTGGAAATAGGCCGACAGCTTGACATAGCAGAGCACGATGATGATGTGGTGACAGGAAGCCGACTGGCCACCCTGGAACACGACCAAACAGCCTTTGATGCGGTTGTTGCCCGTACCCGAATTTTTGCCCGCATAGCACCTTTACAAAAGCTGGCAATTGTCCAGTCCATGCGGCGCGGGGGAAACACGGTCGCAGTAACCGGCGACGGTATAAATGATGCGCCGGCTCTGGCTGCGGCGGATATAGGCGCTGCCATGGGTCGCTCTGGCACCGACATTGCCCGTAGCGCCGCCGATTTGATCCTGGTTGACGATGAACTTTCTTCCCTGGCCGACGGCATCGAAGAGGGTCGCATCGCCTATGACAATATTCGCAAGGTCATCTACCTGCTCATTTCAACTGGCGCCGCCGAACTGGTGCTGTTTCTGGCCTCCATTGCCGCCGGTCTGCCTCTGCCGCTTACGCCGGTACAGCTGCTCTGGCTTAACCTTGTCACCCAGGGCATTCAGGATGTGGCACTGGCCTTTGAAAAAGGTGAACCGGGGGTTTTGAACCGGCGACCGCGCCCTCCGAAAGAAGGCATATTCAACCGCCAGATGATCGAACAAACTGTTCTCTCAGGATTATTTGTAGGAGGTGTGGCTTTTCTGCTATTTCAGTCATTCCTTGGCGCAGGCATGACGGCCATCGCAGCAAGTAACCAGCTACTACTGGTTCTCATTCTGTTTGAGAATGCGCACGTTTTCAATTGCCGGTCTGAACGTCACTCCGCCTTCGCCGTTCCAATCCGCAACAATCCCTTTCTTGTTGGCGGTGTACTGGCGGTACAGCTTATTCATCTGGCGGCCATGAATATTCCAGGTATCAATACGGTTCTGGATATTCAGCCCCTGAATTTCGAAACCTGGCTCTGGTCGGCCCTGCCGGCACTGTCCATAATCCTGGTCATGGAAACCTATAAATTCGTTAAGCGCTCATAACCCGGAAAGACTGAGACAGATTAGGTAAATTGGACTTTTTGAGAGGGGCCGCTGCGGGGCGACACGATTCTCTACTGGCCTTTTTATATACGACCAATCAGAGAGGTTCCCTAGCCAAAGATCGCCCTCAGAATGAAAAATATAATGATGGAAAACCCCGTGCCTATCGGCAGGGTCACTATCCACGAAAGAAAAATCTTGCCCACTACTCTAAGATCCAGAGCTCCGATTCCCCTGGCAAGTCCGACACCCAGTACCGCCCCAACCAGAGTATGGGTAGTGGAAACGGGGATACCGGTTCCCGAAGCAATGACTACCGTGGTTGCAGCCGCGAGCTCAGCAGCAAAGCCCCGGCTTGGGGTAAGTTCGGTGATGTTTTTGCCAATAGTGGCTATCACTTTATAGCCAAGTGTGGCTAACCCTGAGGCAATACCAACACCCCCCAGCAGCAATATCCAAACAGGCAGCTTCGATTCTGCCGCAAATACACCTCCGCTTTGAACCACACCATTAATTGCCGCCAATGGACCTATTGCATTGGCAACATCGTTCGATCCATGGGCAAATGCCATGGAGCAAGCGGTGAAGATCATCAAAACTCCAAATATGCGCTCCACACTGGCAAAGTGAAAATCTTCATTCTCATGCTTATCTTCCTTGATTCCTCTCATAAAGAAGATACCTACCATCATGGCAAACATGCCTATTACGGCTGCGAAGATAGTGGATTGTATAAATGAGAGCTCCAGCCCTACATGTCTCAGCCCCTTCACCAGAGTGACCATTGAAATGACAAACCCAACCAGAAAAATATAAAACGGAACATACTTTTTTGCATTGCGAAAAGGGTCGGCTGTATCCAGAATCAGTTTCTGCACACTCCAAAAAAGGAGAAATGCAGCCAGCCCGGAAACCAGTGGTGACACTACCCAGCTTGCTACAATTGACCAGACCTGCCCCCATTTAACGGCGTCGGGCGATATACCAACCACGGCAAAACCCACAATGGCACCGATAATTGAATGGGTTGTTGAAACTGGCCAACCCCTTCGTGAAGCGATGAGCAACCACATCCCGGCCGCCAGCAGTGCAGAGAGCATCCCATAAATCAGCAACTCGGGTGCCTCTTCAAAACCAGCCTTCTCGATATCGAGAATGCCGCTACGAATTGTTGAAGTAACCTCGCCTCCGGCCAGATAGGCACCAGCGAATTCAAATACCATTGCAATCAGAATGGCCTGCTTAATGGTAATTGCACCGGCTCCAACAGAGGTGCCCATGGCGTTGGCTACATCATTCGCCCCTACACCCCACGCCATGAAGAAGGCAAATACGCATGCCAGAACAAGAAAAATAAAACCATACTGGGAAAGAATTTCAGACATTCAACCTTCTAACTGCTTTTTATTCTTGGATCCGTTCTATCGGGCAACCAGGAGTAACAGGCTTCCACCCAACTTGTACGCTATACCTGCTATTTCTTCTATTTTGTCTATCACTTTATACAGAAACACAGCCTCAATTGGTTGCAGTGAATCTTCCATATCGAAAAGACATGATCTTAATTCAGACTGGCTTGATTCGCTCTTGTTTTTCAACCTGTCAAGCTCAACTACCAGCCCTTCAACAAACACCGCTTCCCTGCCGCCAAAACCTGCCACCAATAACTCATCCAGCTCATTAATCGCTTTCAGCGCCTGTGTAGACGTATTTAGCGCGTTTTGATAATGCTCCCGCATTAACCCCACCAGGTTTTCAGGGGTTTGCATTTTCCGCCCCACTACAAGCCCGGCAATTTCCTTCGCGCGATTAGACATTCGGTCTTGATATCTCACCAGATCAATCAAGTCTGAACGTGCTACGGGAAGAAACAGACTTTTAGGCAAGTGTATGCGGATGTCTCTCTCTAATTTATCAGCGGCATTCTCAGCAGTGCTTATTGCCTGGAAAAGCTCTTCAGCCTTTTGCCATTCATTATTGAAGCCGGCTTCGAGAATTTCTCCGAGCAAAGCTACGCAATTCTGCGCCTTGGCCATGTGTTCCTGTACAGGCCGTATGGGAGAACGACCAAATAATGCGCCAATAGCATTAGACATAGTTTCTGGTTCCAGCCGATTTGGGCTCCATTAAAACACTCGCTGGACAGCAGAACCAGCACCTGTAAGAAGCGACAGAAGACACCTGTTATTTACCCTTGTTTCGAATCTTTAATCTACCGCTGAGCATCCTATACAGTCGTGGAAACCCAGGCAACCCATTTCAGGTTTAAACCCTTATCAATGTACCGGCGACGCTATCCCAATCTAAAAAGCGAGAAGTGAAGTCAGTGACCTCCAGGAAACATCTGAAAGTCTCTGATTTATCGAAATCTGATTGATTCCTCAGCAACAAACTATTACCTTGGCTTTTTCCGAATCTACTACTAGGGGCAACGCATGAAATCACGATTTCTTCTGTTACTCGCAGTAATGCCTCTCTCGATTGGTATCTCCACAGCACAATCAAACGGCGACTATGTGACCCCGCGAAATGAACACGGGCAACCTGATTTGAGCGGAGTCTGGAATTTTTCATCCAACACACCCATGCAGAGGCCTGAGCGATTCGGCACCCAGGAATTTCTCACCCCGGAGCAACTTGAAGCAGAACTGGAAAGACAGGCCTCCCGGGCAGAAGCGGCAGACACCCGGGCGGCCAAGCGCAATACCAATCCGGACCTACCCCCCACCGGGCCAAAAGTGCTGGGCTACAACGATTTCTGGTTTGAAACCCAGGGACTAAGTGAAAATGTACGCACATCCCATATTGTCTATCCCCTCAATGGCAGAATACCCGCTGCGGTGGAGGGTGCCCCGGAACAACGCGGTAACCAGATCAGTGATACACCCGGTGAAAGACCCGTTCGTTTTACCGTAGGTGGTATTGCCAAGGGCGGTCCTGAAGACCGCGGTCTTTCAGAGCGCTGCATTGTGGGATTCAACGCGGGACCACCTTTCGTTCCAAGTCTGTACAACAACAATGTGCAGATATTCCAGAATAAGGATAGCGCCGTCATCCTCACTGAAATGATTCATGATGCCCGGATTGTTCCTTTGATTGACCGCACTCCATTAGACGACAATATTCGTCTGTGGTCTGGTGACTCAAGAGGTTATTGGGACGGCGACACCCTGGTTGTTGAGACGCGGAATTTTAATGGCCTCAGGCAAGTTTTTGGTACCATCGGCACTAACTATAATATGGTGCTGACAGAGCGGTTCACTCGAACAGCCTATGATGCCGTAACTTATGAGTTCACTGTTGACGACCCAACCACCTTTACTGACAAAATTTCCGTCGTGGTGCCCATGACCAAAGTAGCGGGCCAGATATATGAGTACGCTTGTCACGAAGGTAATTACGGAATGGCGAATACTCTCCGCGGGGCCAGGGTAGAAGAACGGATGGCCTCACAAGCAGGCAATTGATAAAGCCCTGTTTCAACTCATTTTGGGTAAACTAATATTTTAATAATGGAGCAACAGATGATTCTCAAAAACCTAACTGCCATCGGGCTACTCGCTATGGCGACTATAGCCGCAACGGCTACTTATGCCGCCGGCCCATCCGCAAAAATCAGCGACCTCGCCTGGATGACTGGAAACTACGCTGCAGCCCTTGGACCCAATCAGCTGGAAGAGAACTGGATAATGGGGGAAGGCGGTTCGCTTGCCGCCATAGTTAGAATGACCGGCAACGGCGGTACCAGCATGTTCGAAGTTATCACCATTGAAGAAGTAGACGGTTCACTGGTGTTGCATCTTCAACAATGGGACGCAGGTTTTATGCCTCGTACCGAATCAGCACAGAAAATGGAGCTAGTGGAATTCACCAAAAACAGTGTGAAATTTAATGCGGTTTCCGAAGGGGGAATGTCAACTCTGGGTTACAGCAAGCCGGATGCAAATTCTTTTATCATTCATGTGGGACAACCTTCCGGCGAAACTCGTGATATAAAACTGAGCACTCGTAGCATCTGGAAATAATTGGAGGATTACAGGGAAACTTTTAATTCTTTAGTGCCCGCTTTTTCATAAAGGTAGATTATTATCTGGCTGCTGCTCTGTTCCGCTTTTTTGTCCCGCCGTTTTCATAGTAAATGTTTTATGCTGACACGAAACATTAATTGAACGTCCGTTTTTTTTACACAATAGAGGCGCTGATTATCGGCCGGATGTCCGCCGTTTTTTAGACTGAAAAAACAATAAATCGGCTACCTTTCACAGGGTTAGCGCTTGTTGATAAATTACTTTTGCTGAAAGTGAGGGCTGAAACCCTTCATAGCAGTGTCAGATAATTTGACAGTCGAAACTGAAATACAGAAAAAGCGTGTGTTAAAGAGGGGGAATATTTACTATTTCAAAGAAAGCTATTTAAGCGACAGATTTCAGGTGCATTTGCTGAAGTTGACGAATAAAGTTGGAAAGCACAGCGTTGTCTTTTTTATTCATATCCAGCATTCGACCACCAATGAAGGTGCCTGACTCTCCGGAAACCATATTCTGAACATTTCTGATTTCCATTTTACAATCCAATTCAGTGTTTTTATCCAGAGCAATATGGCAGTCAACAATCTGCTGGTCGTTAGTTAAATAACCCGCTAAAAACCGCGGCAGTTCGGCCGCAGATTTCATGCCTATCCCAATTGACGAGATATTTTGCACGAAACCACTGATGGTTTGGTTCTCGTTACCATTGAGGGTAATTCGCACGCCATTACGAATTTCATCCAGCATGTACCGGAGCGCGGCTCGGGGACAGTTAGTGCCCAGGTTTTCCGGGATTGTGACCTCAAAACCCGCTGAGAAATCGGCTACCAGGGGTTCGATATACTTGCTGTGAAGGGTAATCTCTCTGCCCTTATTGGCAGTAACAATTTTCAGCGGTTTCCCGTGCTTCAGCCCATAAGGAAGGATCGGAGTTGAACTTTCAACAACCATAACACGGTGCTTTACGTTCAGCGCAGTCACCTTGCAGGGATAACTGTTGGTATCCCCTTCAAAGGAGAGAGATAATTCACCTTTTGAATTCTTGAAGTAGCTCAACACATCCAGGACTTCAAAATAAGAATCACTCATCCTGAGACCTAGTGTCATAGACTGCAATTTTTTAAAAAAACCATCCATATTAGAAACCGGAGTATTATAATTTAATTCAGGTTTGCCTAAATATCGTGCGTTACCCCATCAGTCTTTAATTGAGACTCAATTACAGTCACAAGAAAAAGGGATATAACCCTATATATAGGCAATATTCACACCAGCTTTATATCAATTAATTGCAACCCTTGACTGTGATTTGGATCTCACTTTGAAATCATGGGGGCTGATTTCAGGGCATCTATCAAGAATAGACCATCAAAAACGCCTTCCGACAGGTGATGTAGAACCTAATAACTTCGTGGCAATCCCAACACATGCTCGGAGACATAGTTAAGAATCATTTCCTGGGAGATAGGAGCCAGCTTCATCAGCCTGGCCTCTCGCCAGTAGCGCTCAACATGATATTCACGAGCATAGCCGAATCCTCCATGGGTCTGGATGGCACAATCGGCTGCAAAAAACCCGGCTTCTGCTGCCAGCCACTTGGCCATGTTAGCCTCTTTGCCACAGGGCTTATTATTGTCCAGCAACCAGGCTGCCTTACGTATCATCAACCCGGCCGCTTCCAACTGTGTGGCCGCTTGAGCCAGAGGAAAAGCGATACCTTGGTTTTTACCAATAGGCCGATCAAACACAACCCGCTCATTGGCATAATTGACAGCTTTATTCAAAGCTGCGCGACCAATTCCCACCGCCTCGGCTGCAACAAGAATGCGCTCCGCATTCAAGCCATCCAGTAAATATTTAAAACCTTTGCCCTCTTCTCCCACGCGATCATCAACTGACACCTCCAGATCGTCGTAAACAACCTCACAAGAGCGGACAGCATTACGGCCCAACTTGGGTATTGGCGAGATGGTTACCTCCGGTTTTTGCAGTTGTGCAAACAATAAGGTCAATCCATCGGTACGTTTGGCAACCTGATCCTTTGCTGTGGTGCGAACCAGTAATAGCACTCTCTCGGACTCAAGTGCCTTGCTGGTCCACACCTTGCGACCACGAACAAGATAATGGTCGCCATTCAACCTGGCAAAAGTTTCAATAGACGTTGTATCACTACCCGCATCAGGTTCCGTTACTCCGAAAGCCACATGCATTTCACCCCGGGCTACCGCGGGCAAGTATTTTTTCTTCATGGCTTCACTGCCATGCTTTACTACGGGATGCATTCCAAAAATAGACAAGTGTATTGAAGTGGCTCCATTCATGGCTGCACCAGATGCAGCCACTTCCTCAAGGACAATTGACGCTTCCAGAATACCCTTGCCGGCACCACCATATTTTTGCGGCATCGCGACACCAATCCAACCGGCCGCTGCCATTTTTTCAAAAAAGCTGTTGGGAAATTTACCTTCCCTGTCATGCTGCTCCCAGTAGTCGTCTTTAAACTGTGTACAGAGTTTTCGCACCGACTCTCGTATCAGGCTTTGCTCTTCGTTATCCAAAAACTCCATAAACATCCCTACCCGTATTAGAATATGCAGTCACAATTCTTCTTTCAGTGAATGTGCTCGGCGCAGAATTCCCTCGGCGCGTTTCAAATGAGGGACATCTACCATTTCACCATTATATGAAAAAGCCATTCGTCCGGCTGCCTGATTCTCCTCAAAAGCTACTAACAAGGCTTCTGCCTGCTCAATTTCATCTGCTGAGGGCATGAATGCCTGGTTGACGATTTCGATCTGGGACGGGTGAATGGTCAGCTTTCCGGTGTAACCCATATCTGCGGTAAGTTTACATTCCCTTAGCAAACCTTCGGAGTCGTGGATATCCACGAAAGGTCCATCTATGGGTTGCACTTTTGATGCTACAGCGGCTAACAGGCACAGCGACCGCACGACGCTGAACACCTCCAGGTAGTTCCCCGCCCCATCGCGCCTGGCCCTGGCACCCAGTGATGCAGACAGGTCCTCCGCGGCCCAGGCAACCCCGTTAATACGCTCGTGGCTTAAAGTGGTGTGCAGATTAAAAATTGCAGACGCTTCTTCGGTGCCAATAATCAACAACGGCATAGCCCCTTGTTCCATGCCCAGATCCATCTCCAGGGCAATCAACAATCTGTCTATAGCTTCTACATCTTTCAGGTTTTTTACTTTGGGTACAACGATGCCATCAGGTGCGCACTGTAGCAGTGCGTCAATGTCATCTATGCCCCAAGGGCTATCGAGGGGATTGATTCGAACCAGCACTTCCTGTTTACCAAAGTCCGATTCTTTTAACCAGTCGCACACCTGAGCCCGCGCTTCAGTT
This sequence comes from Gammaproteobacteria bacterium, assembly GCA_016764875.1. Classification (GTDB taxonomy): domain Bacteria; phylum Pseudomonadota; class Gammaproteobacteria; order Pseudomonadales; family Pseudohongiellaceae; genus NORP240. The sequence goes on along the minus strand of JAESQX010000026.1, from coordinate 39,504 downwards.
TTTATATCTGGGGTAACTGCATCTTCCAGATCCAGAATCAGAGAATCTGCCGGCAAGGTTAATGCCTTATTAAACATTCGCTCATTGCCACCAGGGACAAAATGTAGTGATCTCCTCAAACCCTTCATGTAGACCTCACGACTTCCTGATCATCATGCCCTTGCGCAGACATTCGCATACAACTTCATTACGTTGGTTTCGCGCAATATGCTCAAACCACACTATGCCCCGATCAGGTTTGGTTTTTGATTCCCGTTTATCAGTAATTCGTGTGCTTACCCGCAAAGTGTCGCCAATAAACACAGGGTTCGGGAATTCAACCTTCTCCATACCCAGATTACCAATTGTGGTCCCCTGGGTTGTATCACCCACTGACAAACCTACCACTAACCCCAGGGTAAAGAGACTGTTAACCAGTATCTGGCCATGCTGCGACTGTTTTGCGAATTCAGCGTCAATATGCAACGGCTGCGGATTGTGGGTAAGAGCGCTGAACTGCAGGTTGTCGAATTCAGTCACAGTACGATGAATATCATGTTCAAATATCGATCCGACTTCCAGTTCTTCAAAATACTTACCCGCCACCGTGCTTCCTCCCCGCGTTTTTATTTCATTTTAGTAGCAAGTTGATCCGGCATCCATTAAATTCTGTCGGGGCCCCCAGGCAAGATAAATCCAAGGAAATTATAAAGTGTCTCTGGACATAAAATCGTTACAACAATGGATTGGAAAAGAACAACAACAAGCTGACCTGGTGACACTGTTTCCCATGGGAGCCCTTGCGGCGACACTTAACCGAAACGATGTAGAATTTTCTACCGGATCGACACTTCCTCCGCTGTGGCATTGGCTCTACTTTCTGTCTCCGGCCAGGCAGTCCAGCCTTGCCGCGGACGGACATCTGGAAAAAGGAGGGTTCCTGCCACCTGTACCTTTGCCTCGGCGTATGTGGGCCGGCAGCAGGCTGATCTTTAATCACCCTGTCCGGGCCGGGCAAATGGTCAGTCGACTTTCAACTATCGAAAGTATTGCGGTAAAAAAAGGTCGAAGTGGTCAGCTGGTTTTTGTGCGTGTACGGCATGAAATCAGTAATGACGCCGGAATGGCGATGGTTGAACTACAGGACATAGTCTACCGGGATAAACCAGGAGAATCAGAGCGCACCCAGAAATTACCTGACGGAATACCAGCACCGAAGCAGGCCGCATTCAGCCGGATAATCATTGCTGACCCGGTGTTAATGTTCCGCTATTCCGCTCTGACGTTTAACGGCCACCGTATTCACTATGATCGGGATTACGCGGCTGGAGTTGAAGGCTATCCCGGATTGATCGTACACGGCCCATTACTGGCTACGATGCTGATGGAATTAATGCAGGACGAGCTGCCTCCATCCGTACTCAAAATATTTGAGTTCAAATCCATGCGCCCGGTCTTCGATATAAATAGTTTCACCCTATGTGCCCGGCAGGAAAATACATCGGTAGTCAAATTATGGGTAGAGGATCATGAGGGATTTCTCTGCATGGAGGCAACCGCAGAAATAGAAACCAACATTTCAGAGGAATAGTTAAGCATGAGTCTCATTCGTCCCCTTGATGGCATTACTGTACTGGCACTTGAGCATGCGATTGCCGGGCCATTATGTACGCGACAACTGGCTGAGTTGGGGGCACGGGTAATTAAAGTGGAACGCCGGGACACAGGAGACTTTGCCCGTGCATACGATACTCGTGTCAAGGGCCAGAGCTCTCACTTTATCTGGACTAATCGCTCCAAAGAAAGTCTTACCCTCAACCTGAAACACCCGAACGCGGCTGAAATACTCCGACGACTGCTCGAAAACACCGACGTACTGGTGCAAAATCTGGCACCGGGCGCTACCGCCAAACTGGGCCTCTCCTATGAGCAGCTACAGCAAAATCACCCGCAGTTAATCGTCTGTGACATTTCCGGCTATGGCCCCGACGGTCCCTACAAGAACAAAAAGGCCTATGACCTGCTGATTCAATGTGAGGCAGGCCTTCTGTCAGTCACTGGTACCGAGGCTGAAATTGCCAAAAGCGGCATCTCCACCGCCGACATAGCCGCTGGAATGCAAGCCTACGGCGGTATCCTGGCTGCGTTACTGCAAAGAGGGAAAACGGGCAGCGGAAGCCACGTTGAAATATCACTGCTGGAAGCCATGGTGGAATGGATGGGATTTCCTCTGTATTACGCTTTTGACGGAGCTCCACCACCGCAGCGCAGCGGTGCCGATCACGCCAGCATCTATCCATACGGTGCGTTTGAGACAGCCGACGGCAAGGTTGTAATGCTGGGGGTACAAAATGAACGGGAATGGGCCTCGTTCTGTATAAAAGTACTTGAACGTGAAGACATGCAAAACGATTCTCGATTCTGCAACAACGCAGCCCGCTCTGCAGAACGGAACCAACTTCGCACCTTAATAACCGATATTTTTTCCAAGGTGACTATGGAGCAAATCTGTCAGCGACTGGACCTGGCAAATATTGCTTATGCTCAGGTAAATGACATGGAAGCGGTATGGAATCATCCACAATTAAAAGCATTAAATCGGGTAACTGAGGTTGATACGCCGGCAGGTCCAGTACCCGCATTCTTGCCGCCGGGCAATAATTCCACCTACGAGCATCGTTTGGATGCTGTGCCCGGGCTTGGCCAGCATACTCAATCGGTGCTTTCGGATTTGGGTTATTCAGATCAGCAAATTAATCAATTTTTCAGGGACGAGGTTGTCTAATCCGATACCCAGAAATGGGGCTGAGCTAACAGGACTTAAAACCCCTAATTCAGGTTAAATTGATTATCAGAGCTCCCCTAGTAGGAGCGAGGCATTCCCAATACATGCTCACTGATATAAGAAAGGATTAGATTAGTGGATATGGGAGCTACCTGGTACAAACGGGTTTCCCGTAGTTTACGTTCGATATCATATTCCCGGGCAAATCCATATCCGCCATGGGTCTGAACACAAACATCACCTGCCTGCCACGACGCTTCCGAAGCCAGCAACTTCGCCATATTCGCTTCCGCACCACAAGCTTCACCGTTATCAAACAACTCAGCCGCTTTATGGGTCATAAGTTCCGCTGCTCGCATATTGGCGTAGGCACGGGCGATGGGAAACTGCACTCCCTGGTTTTTACCAATTGGCCTGCCAAACACTTCCCTGTTGCTGGCATAATTTGAACTGGTTTCAACAAAAAACCTGCAATCACCGATACATTCGAAAGCTATAAGAATACGTTCGGCATTCATTCCATCCAATATATGTCGAAATCCATTGTGCTCTTCTCCCACCAGAGATGAAGCCGGGATTTTCATATCGTCGAAGAACAGTTCGGTGGTGTGATGGTTCATCATTGTTTCTATGGGTTTGATGGTCAAGCCATTATCTTTTACCTGACGCAGATCGACGAGAAATACACTCAGACCATCGGTCCTGCTTTTGACTTCACTTTGCGCCCTGGTGCGGGCCAGTAATAAAAGCAGATCAGAATGTTCGGCCCGGCTTATCCATACTTTCTGACCGTTAACAATGTAGTCGTCGCCTTCACGTCGGGCAAAGGTGCGAATTGATGTGGTATCGGATCCTGCTGCCGGTTCGGTCACACCAAAAGCCTGCAAGCGCAAATTTCCTTTGGCAATTTCCGGCAGATATTGCTTTTTCTGTTCCTGGGAACCGTGCCTTAGCAGGGTCCCCATGGTATACATCTGGGCATGAAAAGCTCCTGGATGCCCACCGGAGCGAGAGATTTCCTCCAGTATCACACCGGCAACTTCCACACCCATACCGGCACCACCGTATTCTTCCGGTATCATTACCGAGAGAAATCCCTGGTCAGTCAGTACCTGAACAAATTCATCTGGATAGCCACTGTTACGGTCAAGTTCGCGCCAGTATTCATTGGGGAAGCGCTCACACAATTTGATTACACTGCTTCTTATATTCTGCAAATCGTCCATAAAAGTCTCTTCAACCCGGGCGGCGAAATAATATCAGCTTATGTTATTTGCTGTAAAAATGTCAGCTGTGAAAGTTGCCCGCCCCTTCAAGGCTAAGGGGAAACCTCCTGTTACAACTAGCCACCTAATCCATGACCTCACAGATGAGCACTATATCGGGATCCGGCACCATACCAATAAACTTCAGCGTAATATGTAGATTAACAGCCTCAACCACCCTTAACCCGACCGCAGGATCCCTGGCCTGAATTTGTAACTCCCCAAGCAAATCAATAACTGCAGGAGGAGGTTTACAGGCGATAGCCATAAACAGACGCTTTTTATTTGCTGGTTCCATAGCCACGGGTATCAATGTCAGTTTCCGTTTTATAGATTCCAATGGTTAGGTTACAGTAGTTACTATAATTTCCTACCAGGGAGAATAGTCATGCATACTTTTCTAATTCGTCTGATTGCCATTATTGGTATATTGGCACTGTCTTCCTGCACCAATTACTACAATCCCCTTGATGATTACGACCAACTCGAGCCAAGTACAATTCTTGCCGCCCCGCCAGCGGCGGAGACAGACTATCCTGCCGAGCAGGTAAGCCGTGGGAAATACCTGGTGGGATTACTGGGTTGTGGCAGTTGTCATACGGATGGTGCTCTGGTGGGCGCACCGGTTCCAGGTCGGGCGCTGGCAGGATCTTACACGGGAATAGCCTACTCCAACCCTATGGCACAAAGTCGCCCGGGAGTGCTGTATCCTTCAAACCTCACGCCGGACAATGCCACTGGTATAGGCACTCGTAGCCTGCCGGATCTGGTAAGGATGATACGCCTCGGGGTAAATGAGCACGGCAGTCAGACTATTCCTGTAATGCCCTGGCCCGCCTATGCCAATATTGAACCTGATGATGCCCAGGCTATTGCGGTCTACCTGAAAAGTCTTCCACCGGTTAACCATAAAGTGCTAGCCAATATAACCCCCGGACAGCGCTCAACAGCTCCCTTTGTACACTTCGGTGTATACCAGAGTAAGCAGTAGACAATCTTGCCAAATAAAAAAGGGCGACAGCTTTCCCGTTGCCCTTTGCTTCTTTCTCCAGAAATCGGTGAGGTCATCGGTACAACAACTCTCGCATTGCAGCATGGGTCTGTATGGAATATCGGACATCACTATTCTGGATCATGCCCACAAAAATAATATTCTCAACCGGATCGATCCAGAACCAGGATCCGGCAATACCCCACCACCAATGAGTGCCCTTTGGCGCGCCATTGTACAGTTCCGGCTCATCTACGATCGCAAAGTCCAGGCCAAATACATTTCCAGGGTATGTCTGCGAGATGTTTGGCACCGCATCTGGTAATTGATTGCTACGCATAAGCTGTATCGCTTCTTCAGAAAGAATACGACGACCATTCAACTCTCCACCATTAAGATGCATCCGGGCAAATTTCATGTAGTCGCCGGCCGTAGATGTCAGGCCTCCACCCCCTGAAAAAAACTTGGGTTTCTTCAGGAAAGAACCCGTATCAACACGGGCCAGTTTGCCATCTTTACCGGGTGAATATTGCCTGGCAAACCGATCTACTTTTTCAGGGGCTACAAAGAAACTGGTATCCACCATGCCAAGGGGATCAAAAATGCGCTCTTGCAAAAATTTATCAAAAGTCTGGTCTGACAGAACCTCCACCAGGTATCCCTGAACATCGACCGAAATACTGTAAACCCATTTCGTACCAGGCTGGTAACCTAAAGGAATTCCCCCCAGTGCTGGAATCGTCTGGGCCATCGTATAATTATGTTTATCTCTTATGCCAGCTTTCGCATAGGCTTCAGCTATGGGCCCTGATGATAAAGGTGGCGAATAGAGCAGCCCGCCGGTATGACTCATAAGCTCTCGAATGGTCATAGGATGATCTGCCGCTTCAGTCTCGAAACTACCATCTTCATTCTGGGCAACAAATACTGTCATTGCAGCCGGTGCTGGCAGGTGCTTTTCCACTGTATCATCCAGCTGGAACTTACCCTCGTCATAAAGGATCATCAGTGCAGTACCGGCGATAGGTTTAGTCATGGAAAAAATGCGAAAAATAGTATCAGTACTCATGGGAATCTGCTCTTCCACATTCTGATACCCGAAGGCCTGCTCCATTTGAATCTTGCCATTTTGAGTAATCATGACAACCGCGCCGGATAACTTATTTTCATTGACTCTACCGTGCAAGTCAGCGGCAATGGCATCCAATCGCGCTTTTTCAATATCTGCCAGTGAAACATTCGCCGTCAATCCGAACGTTACGACAATCAGCGCCAATACCCAGCGCCCGGTTACGTGCCTTCTGTACATATCTGCCTGCTCCCTATCTGCGCATTTTTTATAGAAGATCTATTAGATCATCTACGTTTCCGTACAGCCCCGTCAACTAATTCTCCTTATCGAAAATTCTTCTTAACCAACCATGCCGGCCCCGTTGGGTTTGCATATATCAATTGAGATATACTCCGTCTCTAATTAAAAACCGTATTTTCGAAATAGGCAGTATTAAAGGATGTAATATGAGCAATTCAAACCCACACGCGGCGGACATTTTATTCCAGCCTTTCCCATTCGGTAAAGTCACTCTCCCTAATCGCATTGTCATGGCTCCGATGACTCGCAGTAAATCGCCTGGCAATGTGCCCGGTGACGATGTGGCGGATTATTACCAGAGGCGTGCAGCCGGCGGTGTTGGACTGATTGTAACGGAAGGAACTGCGCCTGATTTCAAGGGTGCCCACGGGTACCCGGATGTGCCTTCATTTTATGGGGATGAGGCCATGGCGGGCTGGAAACGGGTTGCAGAGAAAGTTCATCACGCTGGTGGTTTTATCATTCCCCAGATCTGGCACGTGGGCAGCGTCCGCAAAAAGGGTTTTGGCCCTGACCCCGATGGCTCCATTGTAGGGCCCTCATCTATTATGCATCCGAGCCATTTCATCAATGGCGAGCTTTCGAAAGGTGCCGAATTACCAGAAGCCATGACTCAGGCTGATATCAACGACTGTGTATCCGCCTATGGAAAAGCTGCGCGTAACGCGGCTGATGCCGGGTTCGATGGTGTGGAAATTCATGGCGCACACGCCTATCTCATTGACCAATTTTTCTGGGAAGCTACTAATAAACGAGACGACAAATATGGTGGTGACCTGGTACAACGCACACAATTCGCCGTGGAAATAATCGAAGCTATGCGGGCACAGGTCTCCGATGATTTTCCAATCGTGCTCCGTTTCTCGCAATGGAAACAAGGCGACTATAATCACAAGATGGCGAAATCAGCGGACGAACTGGAGGCATTTCTTGCTCCACTGAGCAAGGCGGGCGTTGATATATTCCACTGTAGTACACGCTATTTTAATAACCCGGAGTTTGAGGGCTCTAACCTCAACCTGGCTGGCTGGGCCAGGAAGCTTACCGGAAAACCGGCTATTACAGTTGGCAGCATAGGACTGGATATCGATTTCCTGCATTCTTTTGGCGGCCAGAAAAGCCACTCGACAGATATAACGGCACTGTTTGAGCGCATGGAAAATAATGAGTTCGATCTGGTAGCTGTGGGTCGTGCCCTGTTATCTGACCCTGCCTGGGCCAATAAAATAAAAGCTGGAAACGAATCCGACATTGTTGAATTTACGCCGGCGTCCATGCAGGAGCTAATCTAGCAGGCTGCCGGGTATCCCTGATACAAGCCATCATGCAATCCGCGAGTTTTGTAAACTATGAAAAGGAATGGTGGCATTACACCCTGAATAATGAGCCGTTCCAGAATAATTATTTCAATTTCCCTGTTAACTGAACAAACAGAGATTCCTTAAGTGCGTGCAGAACTAATATTTATTCCCGTTTTGATACAGATTACGCTTACTCTTGTTGTTTATGTGGCATTGGGGCGAGCCAAGGAAATTGCTCTTAAAAAAGGTGAGGTGGATACGACTCGAAGGGGTATGCACGATGATGCATGGCCGGCTACTGTTCAGAAAATCAATAACAATATTAAAAACCAGTTCGAAACCCCGATACTGTTCTATGTATTGATCATTTTGTTGTGGCTGTTGGGAGCGGCGAATCTATTGGCCCAGCTTACTGCCTGGATCTATGCGATTACTCGCGTCATGCACGCTTACGTTCATACTGGCTCTAATGACGTGCCCTTGCGAAAAAGACTTTTTCAGTCGGGCATAGTATTACTATTTGTTTTAACAGCCTTGACAATATTTGCCGTTATCAGCTGATAACTATCCCCTGGTTTGATGCCGCCAGCAACTCCATCGCCGGTCTGCCAGCTTTATTACAAAACTGAAAGTGGTTGTAGACTAAAGCGGTTTATCCCTTTAACCGAAAATTCTCTAGAGACTTGCCAGCCACTCGTCATCTGACTCCTCGGTAATGCCCGCAAATAGCGGCGAGGAAAGATAACGTTCTCCTGTATCGGGAAGCATCGCAACAAGCGTACTACCCTCTGGAGCAGAATCTGCAACTTTTAATGCCGCTGCCATGGTGGCACCGGAAGAGATCCCACAAAATATTCCTTCTTCGGTAGCTAGTCTTTTAGCTGTATCGATAGCCTCATCATCGGAAACCAACACAATTTCATCGATAACAGACTTGTCCAATACGGATGGAATAAAATCAGGAGTCCAGCCTTGAACCTTGTGCGGTTGCCAATCATTACCAGACAACATGGCGGCACCCTCGGGTTCTGCCGCAATAATTTTAGTGCCCGGCCGAGCCAGCTTAATTATCTGTCCAGCGCCGGTCACAGTTCCACCTGTGCCCCAGCCAGACACAAAATAATCAAGATTATGATCAGCGAAATCCAGAAGGATCTCAGGGCCGGTGGTATTTCGGTGATAGGCGGGGTTGGCAGGATTTTCAAACTGTCGTGCCAGAAACCAGCCATGTTTCGCAGCAAGATCTTCTGCGATCTTTGTCATTCCACTGGCTCGCTCAGCCGCTGGTGTGAGAATCACCTTCGCGCCCAGGGCCTTCATAATTTTGCGTCGCTCAATTGAAAACGTCTCTACCATGGTGGCGACGAATGGATAGCCTTTAGCCGCACAAACCATGGCGAGGGAGATGCCGGTATTGCCCGAGGTGGCTTCTATTACTGTCTGCCCGGGTTTCAGGCTGCCACTTCTTTCGGCATCTTCAATAATAGCTATTGCCAACCTGTCCTTAACTGAAGCCAGGGGATTAAAAGCTTCCAGCTTCGCATATACATTCTGGTTGGAGGGAGCAAGGCGCTGCAGTTTGACGACAGGAGTATTTCCGATAGTTTCGAGGATATTGTTATAGATCATGATTATTGTTCCTATTAACACCAGACAAGGGACGGTCGGTCATTATGTGGGATGAGTAGATAACAATCAATATAGCCAAATATGAATTCTCGAAGGCAAGGGGATGCCTGGTTAGATTGAGAGAAAAAGGCGGTAACCCCGGTATTAATCCAGCAGCTTGCCCTGTTTATAATCCTCAATAGCCCGCTGGATTTCAGCCTCCGTATTCATTACAAACGGACCGCGCTGAACAATAGGTTCGCCGATCGGTTTTCCTGTCATTAACAAGGCCTTGCTCTGGCTATCGCCTTTTAATGCAACAGGACCCTGGCCTGATAGCCTTGCCAGCTGCCTGGCAGACACCTCCGACCCGCTTGATCCCACCATTACCTCTCCTTCGTATACATACAATAACGCTATATGATCATCAGGTACTGAAATAGATAACTCGGCACCATCGTGTGCAAAATTTATATCCAGGTATCCCGGGCGGGTCGAACGATCCGTAACTGAACCGCTAACATCCACGCCGTCTATTTGAAAATTACCAGCGATAGCTTTCACCACGATGTTCTTAATTCGGTATTGGGGTATTTTGTCAGATGCGATATCTTCATAGGTGGCAGGTGTCATCTTTTCTGTTGCTGGCAAATTGATCCAGAGTTGAAAACCACGCATTCTACCTTCTTGTTGTCTGGGCATTTCTGAATGAATAACTCCGGCACCCGCCTTCATCCATTGCACATCCCCTGGCCCAATTACACCAATATTATCCATGTGATCCAGGTGCTCCATTTCACCTTCCAACATGTATGTCACAGTTTCAAAACCGCGGTGGGGGTGTGATGGAAACCCGCCAATATAGTCACTTGCATCGTAGGATCCAAATTCATCCAGCATCAGAAATGGATCAAACCGGGCGAGATCCCCGCCGCCGAAGACTCGTAACAACTTAACACCATCGCCGTCGGATGTGGTTCTTGCATCGAGTAGTTCCAAAACTTGACGTGATTCATTCATTTGATTTCTCATGCGACCTCCTCGATTACCCGGTTAAATGAATCAACCGGCACCAGCTGATCAGCGATTTTATTTAAATACTCTCGGGCATGATTTATACCCGCCTCCCTTGTTTCAGGCCCCATATTCAGTCCGGACGCTACGGCAAATTCAACATTATTGAGCCCGAGAAATCCCAGCACAGTTTTTAAAAACGGCCTCATATGGTCAGTTTCGCCTGTTTTATGGATACCTCCAGAAGTAACCACAACGACCACCTCCTTGTCATTTAGCAGGCCAACGGAACCGTTTTCGGTGTATCGAAATGTGATACCTGCCTTGGCGACATGGTCTATCCAGGCTTTTAGTTGGGTTGGCACCATGAAGTTGTACATAGGTGCACCGATCACTATCAGCTCAGCTGCCTTTAACTCTGAAATCAGTTCGTCCGCGTAATTGATCTTTTGCTGTTGCTCGTTTGTACGTCGGGTAGCCGGTGCCGAACTGGCACTGAGCCACTCACCATCCAGGTGAGGAATACCTTGCCTGGATAAATCCCGGGTAACAGTTTCCAATTCCATTCCCCTGGCTGTCAGTGAATCAATAAAATTATCGATAAGCTCATTCGATACGCTTGTGTCACCGAGCAAGCTGGACTTAAGGGTTAGCAGCTTTGTCATATCCTTCTCCTCATTCTGATTAGTCAATTTGATGAGATGTATCATATATCGTATTATTAGATTTAATTACGCAAATAATTGGCCTTTATAAACTAATATTTAGATATATGAATGAAAAGATACCAAAAATCAGCCTGGAGCAATGGCTGGCATTCAAAACTGTCGTGGACCGTGGATCCTATGTGTTAGCGGCGGAAACTCTTAATAAAAGCCAGTCTTCCGTCAGTTACGCTATCAAACGCCTCAACGAGCAATTGCCAAAACCGGTGCTTCGTATTCTGGGCCGTAAAGCCGAACTGACCAATGAAGGGGAGATTTTGTATCGTTATGCAAGCCAGCTGATCAAGCAGGCCCGAACCATGGAAGACCTTGCCCAATCCATGGCTATGGAATTTGAATCGGAAATCACCATCGCCCTTGATGTACTGCTGGAAATCAGCGCGCTTACCAGACCAATGGAACAGTTTTCCAACCGTTTCCCCCACACCCGCGTGAGAGTGCTTGAAACCAGCATGACTGGCACAACCGAAGCTTTAATAGAGAACAAAGCAAATATCGTAATTGGCACCACAGTGCCAGTGGGATTTTCCGGGCTACCCATTAGAAGCGTCAATATGATACCGGTAGCGACGCCTTCCCATACCATTTTCGAAAATGACGAGGTCAGTGAAATTGAGTTGAAATCCTATCGTCAGGTAGTCTTGCGTGACACTGGCCTGCGAACTCAACGCGATGCCGGTTGGCTGGAGGCGGAGCAGAGATGGACCGTGAGTAATTCCTTCAGCAGTATAAGTCTAGTCAAGTCCGGCCTTGTATTTGGCTTTCTTCCTCACAACTGGATCAGGCAGGAACTGGCACAGGGGCTATTAAAGGAAATTGTTCTTGGTGGCGGGTATACTCGGTCAATCCCTCTGTACCTCATGCAATCCGTAAGTGAGACATCAGGTCCGGCCACCAGAGCAATGGTGGACCTGCTATCTGAACAGCTAAAGCAGTAGCGCCCATGTTCAGCGTGTATTCATTCACTCGAGATAAACTGAAACTAACCCTGATAGGGGCCAATTTTTAACCTTGGCATTATTAAGCATCTCAGGATCAGCTTATGAAAAAATCACTTTTTATCTTATTTGCAGTTATTGCAACTTTCATGTCACAGACCGCAACGGCGGACAATTGGCGTAATAGAAGTTATGACCGACACAACGACCATAGCTATCGGAGTCGTAATCACTATCGCGGCTCTCACTATTCCCGCAATTACTACAGCAGGAACAACCACAGAGGCAATCGCTACTCTTACAACCATGGTCGACGAAACAGCTATTTCGATATCTCAATCGGTCGAAGCTATCACTATGATCATTTCAACGGTGGCAGTTTTCTGGGCGGCCTGGTGTTGGGTTCGGTGCTTACCTACCCCAGGTATTCTCGGTACGACAACTATCAGTATCGCAGCACTGGGACTTACAGGAGTCCGCAGGTAACCGTGATTAATCGCACTGACACAGTGGCGTCCGGGCGTCGACTGCTACGTGATCTTGAGGGGCGCTGCTATGAAATCATCACAGATGAGAACGGCAACGAGCTTCGAACGGAACTGGAGCCGGTAGCCTGTAATTTTTAACCCTGCGATTTTTCCGGAAGCACCAGGTTGCCGCATTCGGCTGATGTGCGCTGCAACCTGCTTGTCCGGTAAGCACCTTTTTACTTACCTGTAGAGAGCCCGCAATAACCTTGAATAATTCGCTTACGCGCCTTACCTGCCATCACGTTATAGATTTTTATCAAAATAGTAAGAGGGAGTTTTTGCAGGTGTTTTTTTATATTAATTTGACCCGGGGGGAAATGCTCGTAATATTGTCAGTCATGTGAATTATTATGAGTTAGCCTATGTCCAGCAGTAGATCGTTTTTATACCCGGTTTTATTTCTTTCCCTGTTTTTGACGGCATGCACCAGCTCACCTATGGCCAGGCGCCAGGTTGTTCTTTACTCTGAGGCCGATATGGCGCAACAGGGAATCCAGGCCTACCAGCAAATGCGGGAGCAAATGCCAATTTCCGAGAATATAAGACAAACTGATTATGCCCGGTGTGTCACAAATTACGTAGTTTCGGCGCTGGACGAAAACCAACGTGGCGATTATCTGTGGGAAGTCACCGTATTTGAAAATGAACAGGCCAATGCCTTCGCCCTTCCTGGTGGGAAAATGGGCATTTATACAGGCTTGCTGAATATCGCTACCAATCAACATCAACTGGCTGCCGTTATGGCCCACGAAGTAGGCCACGTTCTGGCCCATCACAGCAACGAAAGAGCGAGCCAGTCCGCGCTACGCAATATTGGTCGAGCCGTGGCACAAATTGCCGGAGTATCGAGCACCACCATGGAAATAATCGATTATGGCACCGAGCTGGGATTGTTCCTGCCGTTTAATCGCCGTCAGGAAAGTGAAGCGGATCAAATTGGCATTATGTTAATGGCCAAAGCGGGATTTGACCCCCAGGAAAGCATCACGCTCTGGCAAAACATGGCCGCCAATGGTGGCGCACGACGTCCTGAATTGTTATCAACCCACCCGGCCCCGTCCACCCGAATGGCAGATTTAAACAGCCTGTTGCCCGCGGCAGAAGCCGTCTGGGTATCAGCAAGAGCACGCGGAGTGGTGCCTGATTGTCAACCACCGAGTTGATAATCGGCACTATTGCGATATTAGTAAAGTATTTGCTTTATATATCTAACATTTACACTCCGGAATATATAGAAACCGCTTGGAGAATTCCCACCGCCATCAGCTAAATAGCCTCCGATTTCCCCTGCTAATGGTTCAATTTTGCAAAGATATTCAATTGTGTGTAAAAACAAAGGTATTAGGTATAAAAAATCTCGACCCTTTTCCGATATAAGAAGTTGTGCCGAAGAATAAAAATTGAACTACTCTGCAAATTAAAATGGAAATGGACTAAGAAATGGGCAGCAGCTCGACAGGTGAAACCAAACTGATTGAAAGTCAGCAGGAAATTACTGAATTACTCAACCTGGCCAAGGAGTTTCAATGGAAGCTCTCGTTCGGCCTGCCCGAAGAGCCCATTCAACCAGGTAATGTCACCGAAATTTATCATGTTAATGACAAGGAAGGTCATGTGACCGTCGGCTCGGAAGTCAATTCCCTGTGCCCTGCAGATGATAGTGCCATACTATTTATTGCCCGGGATGCGGGTATAAGCGTTGAATTTGAATCCAGGACACTCCCTTACGCTCCAGGGAACCCCCTCGCGTACAGCTTCGCCAGCGACCGCAGAATTGCGTTCCCTGATAAGTTGGTCTATACACAAGCCCGGCAATCTGAGCGAGTTAATATTTCCAGCTTACAGGCCGTACCGGTCACTCTAGGTATTGATGGCAACAATCAACTGTCCGGTACTATGTTTGATATCTCCGAACACGGCACCAGGCTACAATTCCCTGGATATTTTGATGAACAAGTTGAAGAGACAGATATTTTTGCTGATTGCGTACTCGATCTCCCTGCTGGCGACTCTGTGCAATGCAAGGTGGAAGTCCTCGGTAGTTCCTTTAATTTTGATGATGACGCCAGCTTCGTTCGCTGCCGATTTGTAGACATGAGCCATAAAAATCAGGCAAATATCAATGAATTCATCGACCTGGCCAAAAAACAGAAGTTCTTGGAAAAGTCCGCCTGAATAACACTGCTCAAGCCTTCGAAAGTGCACCCTGGGAACATCTGTAGAGCAGAGTAATCGGCTTACTTATTCAGCGCTTCCCTGCCATCGAATTCAAAATCAGACTCATCACCAGAGTGCTCATTCCCTTTCACCTTTACCGATTCACAAAAAAAGGAAGAGCAAGCTCTTCCTTTTTATTTGCGACTTGATAACGGAGAATTATTTACAAAGACTGCAAGAATGCCCGCAGGTTCTCCTGATCAGCCGCTCCCAGATTGGCATACACATCTGGCATCAACGATTCATCCGAGTCTTTTATGGATTTCACCCTATCTTTAAAATAGGTTACCCATCGTGCCCCATCGGCACTTTGGATCTGCACCGCCAATTCGGAATCATTGCGGAATCGACCACTAACAACCGTGCCATCGTTCTGTTCAACTATCTTGGCTTCGTAACCGGATACGATGACCGAAGAAGGATTTAACAATGACTGTAACAGCTGCTCCTGATCCAGTCGGGTGCCCAGACCATCAAGCGCTGGACCGACACTGCCTCCACTGTCACGATAACTGTGACAGGATATGCAGCCTGCGGAACCATTAAATACCTGCTCTCCAGCCAACGCCATCGGATCGTTACTCTGCGCGATATTGCCTTCTCCTAAACTCAGGCCAGTACCACCCTGAAGAATACGCACATAGCCGGCAACATCCAGTATTTCAGCTTCCTTGAGAGAACTACCCCAAGCCGACATACCCGTACCCGATCGGCCATTGGTTATTACCGCCACCAGATCATTATCGCTGAGTTTTTCAGCATTACGATCTGTTAATGGTTTACCCATGGGCTGACCTTCTCCAAGCCCGCCGTGACAAATCTGGCAGTAGGCATCATACAACTCCTGCCCTTCACCCGCTCCGGCAAAACTGAGAGCGGGACTAAGGACCAGGCAAGCTATGGCGATTGGTTTGAATACTTTTTTAAAAAATTTCATAGTTAAACGACATTTACAATCACAAACTGAATAAAATATAATTGCCCGGTGATATACCACTGGCTACGCCTTTGCGGTTCGTAGGGTTACGGGTGCCGGATGCGATTCCTATGTACTGCTTCCCATCAATCGTAAAACTGGTAGGAGGTGCGTACACACCGCTACCAGTCTGAAATTCCCACAGCACCTCGCCTGTTTCATCGTTAAATGCGCGCAAGTAACCATCCGCACCACCTGCAAAAACCAGCCCGCCTCCGGTGGTCAGGCTCCCTGACCAATTAAATGAGCCAGGTAATTCGTATTGCCATTCAATTTTTCCGGTTTGCAGGTTAAAGGCAACCAGGTTGCCAGTACCTTGCGGCTCGAAGCGGGGGATGCCCCCCAGATCCATAGTGCCCGGACGGCCTTCGCCATCCCGTCGAATGAATGTGGTGCCCCACTCGGTGGTGGGCACATAAACCATATGGGTATCGGGGCTATAGGCTGCGGGAGGCCAATTTTTCCCACCATACAGCCCGGGGAACACAACCTGGTCTGCCGGGTCATACAACTCTTCCTTTAGAACCGGTTTGCCAGTCTCGTCCCTTTCGGCCCAGTTGACCTTGGTATATTCCTCTGCATAGACAAAATCTCCGGTCTCACGGTCAAGTGCATAAACATGACCGTTGCGGGAAATATGGACTATCAACTTGCGCATTTGGCCGTTGATTACTTCATCTATAATCATCGGTTCACTGGTTGAGTCATGATCAAACTCATCCCGTGGCGATGTCTGAAAAAACCAGCGCAACTCCCCGCTATCCGCATCAAGAGCAACTACCGAGTTGGAATACAGGTTATCTCCTTTGCGAACAGTGTTGTTAATATCCGGCCAGGGGTTACCTGTTCCCCAGAACACAAAGTTTGTCTCCGGGTCATAAGTGCCAGTCACCCAGGTCGGTGCACCTCCGGTTTTCCAGGAATCTCCTGCCCAGGTTTCGTTGCCAGGTTCACCGGAACCTGCCGTGGTATAAAAACGCCACCTTCGCTCACCGGTATTAACATCATAGGCGTCGATATAACCACGGATACCGAATTCCCCTCCGCCAATACCAATCAATACCATATCTTTAACTACCAGAGGCGCACCGGTTATTGAGAACGATTCACGGTGGTCACCGACTTCGGCGTCCCACAGTTGAATACCGGTCTCAACATCGAATGCCATCAAATGCGCGTCCAGGGTTCCCCAGATTACCTTATCTTCATGAAGACCAACTCCCCGGTTATGAGGCCCGCAGCAGAGCTTTACATCTTCGAAATCGTGATCATATCGCCATAGTTCCGCACCGGTTAAAGGATCTACTACAATCAGATGACTGTTGGCGGTGGTGAGAAACATTCGGCCATCATTTACCAGAGCGGTCACCTCAAAAGCACCTCCGGTAACTCCTGTCTGTTTTATCCAGACCGGGCGCAGGCCTTCTACTGTGTCCCGATTGATAGAATCATCAGGCATATAGCGCCAGGCACCATAGTTCCTGCCGTAGGTAACCCAGCGGTCGCTGTAATCCTGGGCTTTTTCCAATACCTCGGTGGTTACATTCTGAGCTGATGCCAGATTGGAAAACAAAGCCAGACTGAATACTGAAAGGGTAAGAGCTCCCGTGAGTTTCTTGAATTTCAAAGTACTTCTCCCACTAAATTAATATGAATTATGCCTGCAGGCTCCCGCTTATGTTTGTAACGTCGGAACCAGCATTTATACCTGATGACAATTAACCTATAAACAGAGCCTCAATGTCAATCGAACCATGGCTGTCAGGAGCAGGAACTGCAAAGAATTACTACGGTTTTCAACGCTCAATCAGTTAGCAATGGGAAATTGCCTATTCAGGGTTGCCGTCATATCATCCCCCGCGAGACAAAAACTATAACGGGAGCAAATAGCAATGATCATCTATGGTGTTGCACTACTGGCGGCCTGTCTTGTAATAGGCATGCTGGCGGGAGAGTACCTGGGGGTAATAATTGGTGTCCAGGCCAATGTGGGAGGAGTCGGCATTGCCATGTTGCTCCTGGTGATGGCGTGCAACATGGAACGCTTCAAGCCCTTGGTAACCGGTCTATCAGGTGACGGCATCAAGTTCTGGAGCGCCATGTATATCCCCATTGTTGTGGCCATGGCGGCACGACAGAATGTGGTAGCCGCCGTTGATGGCGGCATGCTGGCCCTGGTTGCCGGAGTGGCGGCAGTGGTGGTCAGCTTTGCCATGGTGCCGGTTCTCAGCAAGATAGGATCAGCACCGGAACCGGAAACCAGTAATACATTTCAAGACGAAGAGGCAGAATAAATGGATATTATTGAAGCCGCCTTTACCCGTAACTCCCTAGTGGTCGCTTTTGCCGTTGTCGGCCTGACGGTATGGTTCTCCTATGTCATTTCCGACAAGCTCACCGGTGGACGTATTCATGGTTCTGCCATCGCTATCACACTGGGCCTGGTGGCCGCCTATTTTGGCGGGCTTGCCACAGGCGGTGGCAGAGGAGTTGCAGATATCTCTCTGCTGGCGGGTGTCGGAATCATGGGTGGTGGAATGTTTCGTGATTTCGCCATTGTTGCCACCGCTTTCGGCGTTCATATCAGCGAGCTGAAAAAAGCCGGGCTGGCCGGGGTAATTTCCATCTTTGCCGGCGTAATGCTGTCATTTATTGTAGGTGCAGTTGTCGCGGTGATGTTCGGTTACACAGATCCGGTTGCTATTACCACTATCGGTGCCGGAGCAGTTACCTATATCGTAGGGCCTGTTACCGGAGCAGCCATAGGTGCCAGTTCAGAAATCATCGCCTTGAGTGTAGCGGCCGGTCTGGTGAAATCAATTCTGGTAATGATTGGCACACCCATGGTGGCCAAATCCATTGGCTTGAATAATCCACAATCTGCCATGGTCTTTGGAGGATTGATGGGCACTACCAGCGGTGTCGCCGGCGGGCTGGCAGCCACTGATCCAAAGCTGGTGCCCTATGGTGCCATGACGGCCACTTTTTATACCGGACTGGGATGTCTTATGGGCCCGTCTGTACTTTTCCTTACAGTAAATGCCATTTTCTAAATGACGCTCCTGGTGCCAGACTTAGCGAGTCTGGCACCAGGATTAAAACGCTATTCGAATAAAGCGCGATAACCCCGGGCAATTTCCATATAGGTTTCTTTGAAATCCGGCAACAGATAGCGTTCCTCAATCAATTTGTCTGTTGCCGCCTCGTATTTGTCCAGATAGTCCTCAAAAGAGCTGTATAAACCACTAACAGTGCTACGAAAATCACCCGGCCCAGCTTTATTTATCGCGAACGGGACATACCCTCCGGCCAACCAGGCCAGCTCAGTTTCCGCGCCGGAAATTGGCGTACGCAAATTCCATGGTGTAAATGTGCCAAGTGGCACCTGTGTGAGAGGTGGCAGCAATGTGCTGCGGGGAAAATCGTTGTTATTATTGTCTACAGCCGGCACCAGAACACCATAGAGCTTGTTTGAAAATTGGGGATGCCGGGTAATAATGCGCTCGCTGTTCCACTTTTCGCCATAATCCGCGAAAGCCACCCGGTACATATCCTTTGGATGGTTAATACCAGGTATTGGTTTCCAGGCAGCCGGGTTTATCTCGCCGGTTGGCAAATGTGATGGCACCAGGGTACCGTCGGAAAGCTTGGGGTAGCGACTGGCCGGCGGGGCCGTACCATCTGCTATCCACTGGTGCATGGCCAGCAGCAACGAATCCCGAAACGGCGTCCACATATTCGGATTCGCAGGTAACTGGCCAGAGGTTGCGGCTTTTGGCGCACCACTTGCGGAAATATGTGCGGAGCCACCAATGGTATAAAAGCGTACTCCATCCGGCAAATCCGCATCCGCCAAACCTCTGGGATCAGTGTGAGGCAGGGATCCTCCACGAATCCAGTACTCATTGGCAGTCTGAATATGCATAACCCTGGGGATAGTCTCCGTCTCCATGGCTTTCTTCAGGATGCCATCCACATCGCCGGAATAAGGGACACTACTTATTCCATAAGTAAATGGAAACAGGTCGTTAGGATACAGTTGATTCTCATGCTGCCCATTAGTTCGCGTTGGCATGGCAAATCGGTTATTAAACATGCCAAAGCCCGCGCCAGCAATGATTGGCATGACTCCGTCAAACACCTGACGACCTGTCAGGTCTTCGTTGAAGCCGTCATAGAGGAACAGTCTTAACAGTCGTCCACTTTGTGAATTACCAATGGCAATGGTGCGCTCGATTTCAGGCAGATTCAGGCTGTTAAGCTGTTCCGCAAGGTCATTGTCAGCGTTGGAACCATGGCGCAGCAAGGAGACAGCGTCCCTTATGCCTGCCATTCCCGCACCGGCAAGCACCGGATTCTTTGCCTCATAAATCAATTCATAAATATGCCCGGGAATAAATCCCCCATCGACATTCAAGCTGACGATTGGTTGGTTGCGACCGTCAGGCCAACTTACGTTCAGATCAAATCGGGACCTTTCGACAGGTATCCGCGTATCAAGCTGGTTTACCCGGTGGGTCAGGGAAGCGTTGGCTTTACCGGATTCAGTCGGCTCATAAGCCAGATGCCCGGAAAAAGGACCTTGAATATTCTTGTCATTGTCCGGTCGGCTCGCACTGATTTCATAGCGCACGTCACCTGTAATCACTTGTTGGCTGGAGCCAACAAGTGGCGCGTTCAGTAAAATACGATCGTCAATGTCCTCAAGCTCGTTTATCCAGCCAGTTAAAAGATAGGTAAAACCTTCTTTATGTAACGGATCAGCAGGTAAACTTCCTGGTGTAGAGCGGTCGTTACCTCGATTGTTTACTACGTAAACCAGGGAACCATTTGCTCTGCCCCGGGCAGGAACAATCAATCTGAAATCGGTAGAAAATTCCACCAGACCCCTATCATTAACCTGAGTCAGTTGAATATCATTAATCTTGAGATTACCCGGATCATTGGGGTCAAGAGTAAAATACATGACACCGTTTATACGCTCGTACTGGTAATCCCCGGCGTCCGCTACAAGGGTTTCACGATCGGTTATTTCAATACGGGTTACTTCTGCCAGCGAAGAAAGATTAAACCAGGCCAATAACAGAATTAGTACTGACTGTACGACATTGACTGGAAACTTGATTAGCATTACTGGAATCACCTTGGCATTGCTTTTTAACAAAAAGATTTATAACCGCAGGCTAAGGTATCTGCCCCACAGGTCAATTTATACGGGCTGGCTCATTCTGCTTTACCCTCTTCCCAAGTAAACATTGAGTAATAACAGAGCGTTTATTATTTCGAATAACCGATCGTTATAAAATAATGACTCAAAAGTTTCTGGCCTTTGATATCTACAAGAAACATTGATTTTCGTCCCGGTTTCGGCTCCAATGACAGAAAAAGGAGAGGCACCATGATCAAGTCGAGCTGGTTCAAAATACTGCCATTGGCTCTACTCGCACTATTGCCGGCACCACAATTACTGGCTAATGAAGGCAGCATTGCTTTTGTTGGTGCAATTATTATTGATGGCACCGGAGCAGACCCAATCGAAAACGGCGTGCTGGTTGTCACCAACGGCAGAATTCGTTCAGTTGGTCCGGCTACGGCGGTCACTGTGCCGGACGATGCAGAGACTGTGGATGTAAGGGGCAAAACCATTATGCCCGGGCTGATTAATGCCCATGGCCATGTCGGAGGTACCCTGGGGCTTGAAAGAGACCACTACAATACCGATAACCTGCTACGCCAGCTAAGCCTTTATGCACGCTACGGTATTACTACCGTAAATAGCCTGGGGGGTGATGAAGAGGAAGGTTTTGCATTACGAGATGCCCAGCTCAATGCTGACCTGGATCGTGCCCGCTTGTTTGTAGCCGGTGCCGTTATCAGCGGTAATACTCCCGACGAAGTACGTGATGCCGTTAACCGGGCAGCTGACCTGGGAGCCAACTACATCAAAACCCGGGTTGACGACAATCTGGGCAGAACGCCGAAACCAACACCGGAGGTATTCGAGGCGATCATTGACCAGGCCCATATTCGACGGCTGCCAGTGGCAGTACATCTGTATTACCTGGATGATGCCAAAGCAGTATTGAAGGCAGGTGCTGACCTTATTGCCCACAGCATCAGAGATGAACAAGTAGATCAGGAACTCATTAACCTGATCAATGAAAAGGGAGTTTGTTACGTACCAACTCTGACCCGGGAAATCTCCACTTTCATTTATGAAAGCGAACCTGATTTTTTTTCCGATCCATTTTTCCTCAAAGAAGTAGACCCCCAGGTACTTGAAGAACTGAGAAGTCCTGAACGACAATCGCAACTGCGCAACAGTGCATCGGCGCAGCAATACAAAATTGCCCTGGAAGTTGCCATGGATAATGTGGGGGCGCTATCTGACGCCGGTGTAGCCATTGCCATGGGCACTGATTCCGGTCCCCCCGCCCGCTTTCAGGGCTATTTTGAGCACATGGAAATCTGGCTGATGGTACAAGCCGGCATGTCAGAAATGGAAGCTATCCATGCCGCTACCGGCAAAGCGGCCGAATGTATGAACATGAGTGATCTTGGGACCCTGGAGCCGGGCAAGTGGGGTGACTTTATTGTACTGGATGAGAATCCACTGGACGATATCGAAAATACCCGAACTATCGAGTCTGTCTGGGTAGCGGGAAATCAGGTTCCATCCCCCTAGGGGCATCGGTGCTGAAAACAAGTTACGGGGCCACTGGTTTGCTCTGTAATCCGGCTGCGAATTGTGCGCTAAAAAATTTCTATCTATTTGCCTCTGTTCTCGTAGTACACAACATTGTGGGTAGAAGCACCTATTGCCACAATATCCTTGAATCCGTCTCCATTTAAGTCTTCCACCACCAGTCCGGCCAGGCCTATGCCACCCAAATCAAGATCAATGCGATCCCACTGTTGATTTTCACTGTTAAAACGGTAAATGAACAAATTAAAAGGCTCGCTGCGATGACCCGCAATGATTTCATCCTGAGAATCATTATCAAGATCAGCCACAACCAGTGCATGCCCCCCCACAAATTCGGTTTCGATAGTTTCGCGGTTCCACGGCGCACTGCTATCGCTTCCTGCGGTATAAACAACTACCTCGTTACCATGCCAGGGTTCAATGGCGGCGACAAAACGCTGACCCGATGCAAAGCGTCCCATTCCCACTTCACTGGATCCTATGCCTGGCTTTTCACCCAAGAAGCCCTCCCCTATCTGCCGCTTCAAGACCTGTTTACCCTCCACACCTAATTGGAACAACTGCACTCCCTGAAAACTGGCGGTGAGTATATCGGTGCGACCGTCATCATCCCACTGCACCATCTGAATGCCATGAGCCACTTGTAGTGACTGATCCAGTACTACGCCTGGCCAGGGTTCGGTATGAGGGTCTGGAGGTATCGAGTAAGCAGTCAATTCCAGATTGACGTCATAAAGCGGAGCCTCAGCGCCAACACCAATGATTGGCAGATTAATCAGTTCCATTTCGCCGTCACCATTCACGTCCCCCCACTTGACGCGATGGGAAGTTGGAATTTCATCTATATAATGCATCGCCCATTCCTGATTCTGTACAGGATTGCCTGGATTCTCCAACCAGTGAATTGTTCCCCCCTCGCGAGAACGACCCAGGGCAAATTCACTTGCCAGAACCAGGTCTATATCGCCGTCCCCATCAATATCATGGGCGGCACTGGCTATATTCCTTTCAGTCTTTGTGGAAATCGTAAATCGTTGCCAACCAGGATTCTGGTACCAGACAAATGTCCCTGGATTGGTGGCCAGTGCCACGATATCCAGCAGGCCATCGCCATCCACGTCAGCGATGTCTACCCCGTAGCCACCCTGCATGGTTTCGTCCAGAGTATTTTTGCTGAAGCTAACGAAACCCCGTTGTGCATCCGCGATTTGACAGGCTGTTAACAGCCCGCTGAACAATAAAAACCATTTGTGATTAAAAATAATTTTACCGAACTCAGCCATAGATTGACTCGCTAATTCTAAATAGACATTGGTTTAATAAGAAGCCCCCTAGTTTAAGGGACCCTACAGTTGATGCCTTTATACTGCTTAAAAATTTTAATTACCAGCACGACAGTAGCCTGAGCAGATTGCCAGACACGCGGCAATAGCATCACTCACGAAAGCGTTATATGTGATGAAAATCGAGCGGCAAGGAATTCTATCTGATCCGCCAGCACATTGTGATTGGACAGGTAGAGAAATTCATATTGATTGGGAACAAATGGCACGGCCAACAGCTCCATATGGGATTCTTCCGGCGAACGATCCGCTTTGCGATTGTTACAACGACGACATGAGGTGACCACATTGGTCCACACATCCTTGCCTCCCCTGGACAGTGGCTGCACATGATCCCTGGACAATTCATGGAACGCGAACTCACCACCGCAGTACATGCAGAGGTTCTTATCCCGACGAAACAGGAATTTATTTTCCAGAGGAGGATAATAATGATCCAGATGAACCTTGCCCACGCAGGCAATGATACTTGGAAGTTTTAATACGGATTGCAAACCGCTTCGATTCAGGCCCCCCCGAATCTCCATCACAGTATTACCCAGAGACCAGATTACCTGATCCTTGACTATCAGAGTGGCGGTTTCTTCGCGGCTCAACCAGGACACTGGATGGCCTGCTTTATTCAATCTCAATATTTTTGTAGTCGTGGGCATTTAATTATCATTCACACAAATACGAGAAAATACTCTCTGTTTATCGGCGCAGAATTTCTATCCCTGAATGCTGTTGCTGCGCACCCGTTAAAGATTTTTATTAATGTTTTTTAGGTAAAAGAAACAGAATCCACAGAATCTGCCAACCAATGTGAGAGCGCCTTTACCAGGGAATCTCGGCACCATCATAGGCGTAGAATCCACCTGACTTTTGCGGCTGAAGTTCGTCAATGACCGAAATCATACCACCAATGCTGGTTTCAGCATCAATAAGCCCGTTGGGGCCACCCATGTCTGTCCTCACCCAGCCGGGATGCAGGACTGCGGTGATGAAGCCGTCACCGGCAAGGTCAACCGAGAGACTCTTTACTACCTGGTTTAACGCGGTTTTGGAGCTGCGGTAAACATAGGCACCCCCACCATGATTGTCGTCGATTGAACCCATCTTCGAAGTAATATAGATCAGTTTTTTATCAGCGCCCTGGCGTAGATTCTCAATCAGGCGCTGGGTCAACAGTAACGGTGCCACAGCATTTATTTGCAATGCCTCAATCCAGCCCTTCGAAGTCACGTTGCCAAACTGGCTATCCCTTGGCCCATAGACCCCTGCATTGTTGATAAAAATATCGATGGCCTGGTTTCCCAGAGCCGCCGCAAAGTTCTGCATGGATTCCTCGCTGGCAACATCCAGCTGAAGCAGACGAAGTTCAGCCGAACCTTTGCTCATTTCTGCCAGTTCCGTTGCTGAATCAATATCGCGACAAGCAGCAATTACACTATAACCACGGTCGAGATATTGTTTTACGAACTCCATGCCTATACCCCGGTTGCTACCCGTTATCAGTACAGTTGTCATACGGTCTCCAAAATTTTATAAAAGTGGATGATGCCCATTATATACCACGGGAATTTAAAAACCGGACAGCCCGGTCAGGAAAATCCGTAAATACACCATCGACACCAACCTCAACATAAAAGAGCTGTAATAATTCTTCAAAATCTTTGGCGTATCCAGGCACCTGCCCCGGATCGAGCCTGAAGGTATAAGGGTGCACCTCCATGCCATGGCTATGGGCAAGGTCAACCAGGTCGCTGGAAGCAACCCTACCCACGGGGGTATCCGTCGCTATGATCATGCTTTTGTCGGGGCCAATGCCATCAGCATAGACCGCAATAGTGGCCATGCCTGAGTCATCTTTCATCCAGGCAAAATCTTCACTGTCGGAAATGAGCTGCACCAGTTTAATATCCACTCCCGCTGCCGGCATAACTTCGTCGTGAATAATTTTTAACTCATTAAAATCGAAAGTCTGTAAAAAAACTTTGTGCTCCCTGGAGGTGTAGCCATAATCTTTCAGCATGGCTACCAGAGCACTACTTAAGTCTTTACCTTCTCTGCGATGAAAAGAAGGTGACTTTACTTCCGGGTAGATGCCGACATCCCTTCCGGTTGATTTGTTCAGCCCTTGAATGAGTTCTATTTCTTCAGCCAGGGTGTTAATTCGGAAGCGTGATTTATCCAGAGGAAAACGATTTTTATAAATAACGCTTTCCAGCCCATTGTCATTACGGACCGCCTCTCTTACCTGTAATGTTCTGATTTCATCCAGGGTAAAATCGATTGCGTAATACTTACCATCTTCCCGCGCCCGACCCATGAATCGTTCAGCCACATCGGTGGTTCTATCCAGTGTTATGTCGTGCAGCACGATGAGCTGGTCATCCCGAGTCATCACAACATCCTGTTCGATGTAGTGAGCTCCCATGGCATGGGCCATAGCCTTGGCCTCCAGAGTATGCTCAGGCAGGTAACCACTCGCTCCCCGGTGGGCAACAACCAATTTCTGTGCTTGTGCAGCACTACCCGCTACCAGGGCCATAAGCAGAACTCCCGCTGACACATAATGAAACAGTGCGCTTTTTCTCATAAGTGTATTCCGATTCCCATACCAGGGGAGCTCTGACTAAATACATGATCAGAGATCCTCTGGAAAAGTCTAAACCAGCTATAACAAAAGGCAATGCCGTTATTGTAACTATCTATGATTAGCCAATGCAGCCTAACGACGAAGACATAGTCACTTTAACCTGTTTTGAATCGCCTCCAGTCTCCCCTCATCGTTGACCTTGAATCCCTTCTTTTCAGTGAATAACCGCAGTCTATTTTCAGTTTCAGTCATTCGCTCTTGCGGCAGCGGATGTGTCAGCAGGAAGGGCGGCGGAATCTCTTGCCCTATAGTAGATATTCGCAACCGGGCGAGCAGCGTGAGCTGGGAACGGGGATCATAACCGGCCCCCTGCATAATATGATATGCCAGCTCATCAGCTTCCGTCTCACTGGCTCGGGAATGGATGCCTATATATATCGACGAGCCCATATTCGCTGCAACGTCACCTGCTCCGGCGATGAAGGGATTTCCAGTTGCAATTGCAAGCGTAATACCAGCCAGTTGGGCTGTTTTGCGGGAAGCCTGATAACGCCGGTAACCGTTGGTGATATGACCCTGTTTAACATGGGCGATTTCATGGGCCAGTATGCTTGCCAGTTCGGACACATTTCTGCAGGCCAATATGGTGCCCGTGGTCAGATAAATATTACCCCCGGCAATGGCAAAGGAGTTGAATGCTTCGCTATTGATTATTCGTAGGGTGATTTCCTGCGCACCTGCCGGTGACGCGGCAAGCAGATTAGCCACTACCTCGTCTATATAGGCGATAATCTCAGGGTCGGTAACCCCGGAGGTGTTGCTGGCAATCCTGATAACTTCTTCGTCTCCAAGACGATTTTCTTCATCCAGTGAGAGCGCACCACAGCCACTGATTAAAATCATGACACACAGTAGCCATATATTCCTGCTTGTAAAAAAACAACTGGTCATAACATTCTCTGGCTGGCGCAAATACAATTAGGCGATCCTCTGACTAATTCCTGCCCTGGTCACGCGGCAAACACTGCCAAACAGCCGGGCCATAGGCTGTTATCTCCAATTGCCACAATTGGGACAGAATTCTTCACTGCATTGCCCTTTTGCATACTCGACAGTGCCAATGAATTTCCGCAAACTTCCTTCCCTCAATATGAATCAACCAAGATGCTGGCACAGGAGAGATTTTTGAAAGTTTTTAAAAAGGCACAACACTGTCTATTCGTTGAAGAGGAAACTTACAACTGGGCACCGGTTAAATCCGTCTTCAGTCTACGCGGCTTGATCATTTTCAGCCTGTTGTTGAGTGTTATGACCGTGTTTATTTCACTTTCTTGATAAATTGAAAAAATACCTGTTGAAACTACTAGCGAGATTTCAGCGTAACCGGTAGCAACAGGTTCTGATTGTCTCTGCGGATTTGCATTTCAATCACGTCGCCCGGGGCAGACTGCCGGATCAAGTCAGAATAATTTTGCAGATCAGTAATTACCCCATCGTTGTAGCGCAACAGCACATCCCCTGGAAGTAATCCTGCTTCCTCTGCTGCGCCGCCGGGTGTTACATCTGAAATTCGAACACCTTCACCAACAAAGCTGAAATCGGGAACCGTTCCTAGACTGGCTTCCCTTGCTGTCGGTGAGCCCTCACTAACTTGCACCTGGGCACCGTCAAGGGTTATGCGCAGTGGCGCTTCCCTGTCCGCCAGAAAAACCATCGCTTCTTCAACCCACAGTGCAATATCAGACATGCCCGAGAAATCCACCTTGTCCGCCGTATCCGATGGCTGGTGGTAATCTGCATGCACCCCGGCAAACAGGTGAATTGCCGGAATACCATTATTCAGGAAACTTACATGATCACTGCTGGCGATAACCGGCTCCACCAGGCTGGAATTCACACCTATAGTGAAGCCAATTCCCTGCGCCATGAACCGCCACTCGTAAGCACTGTCCCCTCCAAAAATCTGAAGATCCCGTCCTTCCAGACGGCCAACACTGTCCATATTCACCATGGCAAACAAATCACTGGTTAGAAAAGGCCGGGGAGGACTCTCAACAAAATGTTTTGACCCCAGTAGCCCGAATTCTTCGCCACTAAACGCAACAAAAATAATAGTACGACTAGGCGTAAACGATCTGGCCAGTTTAGCGGCCACTTCAATCATGACGCTGACTCCAGAAGCATTATCATCAGCACCGTAATAATTTTTACCTCCATCAAAACCCAGGTGGTCATAGTGCGCTCCCAGGACAACAGGTCTGGCGCTTAGCTGGCGGTCACTGCCCTGGATTACGCCAATAACATTTCGTAATTGCACCTCACCCATATTGGGCACTGATTCCGTCCACTGGTGTATATAGGTACCCCCTAGAGTTTTCAGTCCCACTTCCCTGAACTGCTGAGCAATATAACTGGCGGCATTATCCGCCCCCGGGGTGCCTATTTTCCGGCCCTGCATCTGCTCAGACGCCAGGGCCAATATATGACGCTGTAACTGTTCAGGTAAATATTTTGGCGGTAGTTCAGCCAGCGGTTCAACCATTGGTAGCGCCGCCAGTTGATAGCCCTCTGGCAAATCAGGCTTCATCCATTGCATCGGAGAATTTGGGCTGCTCCAGACGCCTTTAACATCATTGACAGGTTCGACCCCGATAAAACTTAAAAAGGAATACTTGCCATAGTGGGGCAATTTCTCGATCATCCCGGGCATGGCTACCATGTCATCCACATGTATCCAGCCTATGGCCAACTCATCATTCAAAGGGTGGCGAGCGGTCAGTACGGAACTTCGATCAAGGTACTCAACCTGACTGCCGGAAAGCGTAAAACCCGCGTCAGAAAAAACCACCTCATACAGTGATACGGCTTCCTCCACGGTTGGTGAAAAAGGGTTTTGCTTACCCAGAATCCATACCGACCTGTCATCCGGCAGAGCGGTCAGGTCTTCCACCATAATTATCTCTGCATCGACACCCTCGGCAAAAGACTCTGCCAACTGCACCCACTGCTCTCTATTTTCCCGTGGCACGACAAAGCTAATTTCAGTAGCACCGAATAACTGACCGATCACGGGGGGAATTTCCTCCCGATCCAACTGGCGAAACACATCGAAGTAGGGATCTACAATAACCGCCTCTAGATTCTCATAATTGTCTGCCATGACACCTTCAAAACGTTGAGATAGAGGAATGTGATAAATCTGTGGTTCTTCTTCACCTGCGTAAAAAAGTGCAACGGGAATGTTAATACTGTAGGACTCGCTGCTTTGTATCTGGGCAAACATAATCCTTGCCTGATTATCGCTAGCTTCCTCAACAGACATTTCTATTTGAGGGGCTCCTGTTCGATTTACCCACTGATCAAAGAAAGGCTGCAGATCCTGCTGAGTCAGTTCAGAAAATAACCGAGCAATTTCAGCAAATCCAATCTGCTGAAATTTGTAATTACTGTACAACTGTCTTAATCCTTCGATAAACAATTCATCGCCAACTTCCTGACGCAACATATGCCAAAGCATCATAGTCTTGCCATAACCTACAGCCTGCGATGCGGCCGAGTTGCGGGAGGTAAACTGGCTTAATGGAAAATCGGTATCATTGGCCACGTAGTTTTTGTAACGGATAAGATTGTCTTTCCGATATACGTGCCCAAGGCCATTCATTTCCTGAAACAGATGGTCGGCAAGATAGGCTGTTAAACCTTCACTCCAATTGCCGGTTTCATAATCGGGATAGACCCCGTTCCCCCACCAGTTATGCAATATTTCATGGGGGTAGGATGAATCGATAATAAACGGGAAACGAATAATCTGCTGACCCAGGAGTGTAAAGGACGGCATCCCGTAACCGGTTTCCCAGAAGTTCTCAATTAAAGCAAATTTGTCAAACGGGTAATCTCCCAGCAATGGCTCATAAAGTGCCAGGTATCTTT
Source organism: Gammaproteobacteria bacterium (assembly GCA_016764875.1). Classification (GTDB taxonomy): domain Bacteria; phylum Pseudomonadota; class Gammaproteobacteria; order Pseudomonadales; family Pseudohongiellaceae; genus NORP240. Next base: position 9,243 of record JAESQX010000026.1, on the reverse strand, counting down.
GCGTTGCGTCCAGGTATCTGGCAGCCAGATTCGGATCCGGTTGACGCAGAAATACGAGCATATCCACATTATCTGTCTCCGCAGAATAACGCGTAAAATCAGCGGCAATTAGATAAATTTCCTCCATGGGATTAGATTCAGCCCATGAATTAATTCCATTGTCGGAACCCTGACTTACAGCAGTCCAGCTACGGGAGCTTTCTGCAAACTCCACCTGCATGTCAAACGTGACCAACTCCGATTGAAAATTTGGCACCCATAGGCTGGCACCGTTCAGATAAACACCCTGGTCAGTAATAATGCCCGAGGTTTCAGAAAAGCTTTGGGAATATTGAGCCGAATTCTGCTGTGTTTGTTGAAATATTGTTCCTTCATAACTCAGCACCACCCGATTGTAGTTGCCGGGCAAAGAAAGACTGAAAAGATTGCTATCTGCCGTATCCGCACCGCTGCTATTGATACCCACGGCGGCACTTGAATCGGCCGTGCCAAGCAAGACATGCTGAGCAGAATTTTGTGTAATGCTCAGGTTGTTGTTTAGAAGGAAAGTGATGTCCCTGGTAGAAAATTCAGCCGGAAACGTAATGGTATCGTCTACGGCGATATGCTGACCATAAGGGTCAAGTCTAACTTTTAAGCTATGATGTATGGTTTCACTTTGTTGGGCAAAGACATTTATTGCCTGAGTGCTGAATAATACTATCAGTACCCGGGCGAAAATCCCCAGGAATGACTTTACCTTTGCTTCTGTCATGGCCACATATAATTAATCAGAGGTTAAATAGCCCGCTAGTGCAGCCCCAGCAATTCCCTGGCGATCTGATCATTCCAGTCCGCCATGAAAATTTGCGAAGTCCCGTCCGGGGTGCGCGTGCTGCTCCATGCCAATTGTGATCCGTCGGGTGAGAAAACCGGGAGTATATCAGTGCCCTCGGTATTGGTTACCCGAACCGGTTCATGTTGGCCTTCAGTATCGATAACAAACAATTCGAAATTAGCGTGCCCCAGGACATTACTTGAAAAGATGATGTAGTCCCCGGAAGGATGGAAATACGGCCCCCAGGAAACCATGGCCTCGGCGGTCAGCTGGCGCTGATTGCTACCGTCAACATTCATAGTCCAGATCTCCGCGCTGTTGCCATCGGGGTTGAAACGTCGCCATACTATTTTCTGATCATCTGCACTGAAAAAAGGCCCACCATCATAGCCTGGAGAAAAAGTAAGCTGTTGAACATCGCTACCGTCCGCATTCATGATGTATAGATCCATAAAATAAGAGCTGTCGTCGTCAAACAGTTTCTGCTCCGCCGTGCTCAGGTTTCGCTGATAGGCTTCTCGATTGGAGGCGAACAGGATCTTACTACCGTCTGAAGAGTAGGAGCCCTCAGCATCGTAGCCTGGCGCATTGGTTAAATTAACCAGCTCACCACCTTGGGAATTACCTTCGTAGATATCGTAATGTCGATCATAGTCCCAGGCGTAGGCACGCTCCTGGGGTTTCTTCCGTAAAGCGATCTCTTCGGCCTGCTTCGCCAGGGCGTCCGGATCTTCATGGGTGGAAGCAAATATCACCCGATCCAGTGTGGGGTGAATCCAGGCACAGGTGGTGAGGCCAACCCCCGGTGATACCGCGCTGGTGGCTCCAGTGCGCAAGTCCCGTATATAAATCCGGTAAAATGGATTGCTGCCAGATTCCTCACTCTGATAGATCAGGCGACTACCGTCAGAGCTGAAGTAACCCTCACCGGAACGATGTCCGTCGGATATTAGCTGGATGGTATTCGACAATAACTGTGCTTCGTTTTCCTCCATATTACCCGTTGGCGCCGGTGGCTGATTACTGTCAGTTGCACCTGAGGTGCCATCGACACCGCCTGTATTTTGCTCCTGAGAAGCCGCTGTCTGTGGTACATCGTCTGCAAGCTGGCCCGAGCTCATATCATCGCAACCTGCCAATACCAGCAATCCTGCAAGCAGTATCGTTGGTACTTTTATATAGTGAATTTTCATAGTTGGCACCCGTTGTGGAAATCCTTTCTTCGTCACGCTCACGGTTCTAAAAGTCGAAGCCCTTTTTTTGCGGGAAAACCCCGAACAATCCGCCGGTATGGATGAACACCACATTTTTCGCACCCGGCATCCTGGTTTGCTGTCCCTGCCGGGCTTTTTGCAGCTCACTAACCATGCCATGGAATGCTTTGCCTGTATAGACCGGATCAAGGAACAGTGCCTCGCAGCGGGCCAATTCAGTGATAGTGGCAAAAACTTCCGGACCGGCTAAGGCGTAACCAGGCCCCACATAACCCTCGGCAGTATCGATCTCAAGCTCTCTTACATCCAGCTCAATCCCATAGCGTTTCCGCCACAAAGTCAGATCTCCGCGGATTTTCCGCTCAAAGTACCCGGCATCATCACAGACATTAAAGGCCAGAATCCTGGCCTTTAATCCCATGAGTGCACGCCCCGCTATCAGCCCTCCCTGGGTACCACCTGATCCGGTTGCGACTACAATATAATCCGGCTCCAGACCAAGGTTTTCAAAATCCTGTTTTAGCTCCGCACAGGCCGCAATATAACCCCATATCCCAATTTCATCACTGGCTCCAACCGGGATAAAGCAGGCTTTATGCCCTTCAGCAAGATACTGCTTCTGTAATTGAGCTCCAACATCGGGATGAGTTGACCATTGTTTAACGGGAAGGTACGAAATTTCGGCCCCGGCAAGATAGTCCAGCATCAGGTTGCCATCGGCCACATCGGGTTTTTCCCCTCGCAGGATCAGGCGAACCTTCAAGCCAAGGCGGGCGCCTAATATGGCAGTGGCCCGACAATGGTTTGATTGCACGCCACCGCAGGTAATTAATGTATCGCAGCCATCTTCCAGAGCCTGGGCAATGGAGAACTCGAGCTTGCGGATTTTGTTGCCCGAGACCTCCATGCCCGTGAGTTCGTCATGTTTCACCCATATAGTGAGATCATCAAACTGCTTTGAAAACCGCTCCAGAGGGGTGAGAGGAGTTGGGGTTTGTGCTAGCTGAAGCTTGGGAGGCCATTCAAACATAGTAAGAAAATTAACGGATTAGCCGGGAGTTAAATACGGGTATCCTGCCTGATAAAAAACGGGATGAAGACTGCTGCCACTCATCCCGTTATTATTGAAAGGAACCGAAGATTAATCAGCGATCCCCTGTGCTGACTTTGTAAATTGTCAGCTCTTTGCCTCTTCCCACAGCGGCTTGTCTTCAGGACCGACCAACGGCTCCCTGGCCTCGCCGTAGAGAAACATATCTGTCAGCACCGCTCGCAGGTGAATTGATGCATTAAGGTTATCAACAATTTCCGAACCGATTTTATCCTGGGACAGGATAAACCCCAGTGCGGCACCCGCTCTATTACAATCATCTGCAATGAGCTGTTCAAAATTATCAGCACTGCTGGAAAACGCTCCGGCAATATTTTGCATGGCCTTGAACATACCTTCTATTGTTGGTCTTGCATGGGGACCAGGGCCTGATTCAAGATCTGCGGGCCTTCCCTGCGCGGCATACGCCAGCAGAAATTCGTAGCCCGATTCTATGGTTTCTATGTCGTCGTTTATCACTGTCATTCCAACTCAGTTAAAGTTAAATACGTAGTATCTATAAATTTGGTAACGGTTGTGTTCCAGCAGGGGCCACAGGGTAAATAGCAATCAATTTTTGCCTTGGCCACTCAGTGGACTGATACCGCCCCTGCTGCAAACTGGCAGGGGCAAATCATCACTCCGCTTCTTTAGGAGACCATTTGCTGGTGTCGTGGTTCGCGGCCATTTCTTCTTCAGAGATCCAGCCCTTAATCATGGAGCGAGTATAAAACAGCTTTTCTGGGCGAAGCGCGAAATAAATGTGGGTCGCAACCAGCGCAATAAGAGCAAGAGTCGATAAACCGTGTAGCAAGAACATCAACCCGAGCTGGCTCTCAGCCATACTGTTGGTGCGGTCCCAGAATGGAGTATCAATCTGCAAGAACAAAATCACGCCAGTAACAATTACAGTGCCGGCAACCAGCGTTATTCCCCAATGCATTCCCTTTTGTTCAAAGGAATATTTGCCCGGCTTCTGGGCGGAGTCAAAGGGCTCGCCAAAATCAGTAGGACTGAGAATCATGGCCTTGAGATCCTGCCAGAAAATAGCACGAATAATATGCAGCACAACGACCAAAGTCAGAATACACCCGGAGATCCAGTGTATATTCAACCACGCAATTCGCAGGCCGATGATTGGAGCGACGCCGGTAATAATGAGTACGAATATCGCCAGAGCTGTAATCCAGTGAAACGCTCGGTCAAATACATCATGCCGACTCACACGCCGTCCCTCGGCAGAAGGCTTATCCATCTTTTTATTGGCAAGTGCAGCCATGATGATTGCATGGGCGGCAAGTAAAACAAGTACGGCAACTGCCACGACCCAGAGCAAGTCCCAGGATACCCCAAGAATTACCTCCTCACCCCATACATCGCGCTTATAGCGAACTATCTCACCCACGGTACTTCCCCCTTTAAATTTTTATTAATAGCCTTAACGGCATATCCCTTCAATCAATTTACTTCTAACCACGAATTGCGCGCTTAACCAGATTTTCCATTAATGGAATTTTGAAATGGTTGTAATTTAATGCTCGCGCGCCGTCACTGGCCAAAGATGCTACCTGATTTGCTGTGTCTTCAGAACGCGCCTTACCCTTAATAGCACTTTCCACATTAGTAAGACGACGGGGAACACACTCGACTGCGCCGCACGCTATCCGGGCATCTTCGATGTTGCCTCCAGAAACCTTGATTGCCGCTGCAACATTAACCAGCGCAAAGTCCCAGACATTTCTGTCAGCAACCTTTTCAAAGTAGAACTCTGCATTAGCCCAGGTATTGGGTAGTCGAATAGCGGTCAGAATTTCCCCCGGCCGCAGGACCGTCATATTGACAATATCCACAGCAGGCCCAACAAAGTAATCCTCTGCATCAATCAGTCGCTGTCCATTTTCACTTGATACCACCATAGTGGCATCCAGAGCAACCAGAGCAGGAGCCGTATCGGACGGGCTCACCGCAACACAACGACTCTGGCCGAACAACGCATGTTCGCGGTTCAGGCCCTCTGGAGAATCTGCGTAACAAATATTACCGCCAGCTCGATAGCAATCGAGACCCCTGCGGTAATACCAGCAACGGGCATCCTGATTCAGATTCCCGCCCAGGGTTCCCACATTGCGAATTTGCGGGCTGGCCACTCTGCTAGCTGCCGTTGAAAGCAGTGAATAGCGTGACTGAATCAACGGGTCATTGACAATATCAGTCAGAGTGGTGAGTGCTCCAATTTCTATTCCATCCGCAGTTTCGGTGATACCTTTCCAGGCATCAATCCTGGTCAGCTCGATCATGGCGGATGGATGCTTATTGCGATCCTTCAGCCAACCGAATGTATCCTGGCCTCCTGCCAACAACCAACCTTCCTGGCCCAATGTTGCAGCCAGTGCCAGTGCATTTTCTTCATCAGTAGGCTGATAAAGTTCAATATCGGGCATTACGTCATGTGATGTGGCTACCATATCAACCTCGGAAATTATTTTGTGCAAGAGGCTTCGCTGACTCGGAAGTTCCTGCTAGATGGTTAATGATCATGTCTGTAGTTACTGGAGCAGCGTTAAATAGATGCCCGCCCAATGCGTCAGCTATGGCGCCGTTCAAAGCGGCGGATACTCCGCCCATGGCAGGTTCACCAATACCTCGGGCACCTACGGGATTCTCCGGATCAGGCAAATCGACCCAACCGGTGGTTATCTGCAGTGGCGTATCCAGAATGGTCGGCACCTTGCTCTGCCAGTAACCGGTGCTTGCCGGCATACCATTTTGTGGATCATAGAGATGTCTTTCCAGTGCAGACAGGCCAATTCCCCATACTGCACCTCCGCGTAGCTGATTAGCCAGTCCTTGTGGATGTACTACCGTGCCACATTCAGCAATACTCACCAGTTCGAGAATTTCAAACTTACCCGTTTCCAGATCCAGTTCAATCTCGGTAAAAGTCACTACGAATCCTGGGGGATTATTATTATGGCGACTGTCTTTAAAGAGGCCCATCAAAGCTGACCCTGCCAGACGAGAAACGGACAACTTTGAAAATTCACTCATTTCTTCTGGAACTTCTGCTTGACCGGTGAATTTACCGCCCAGTTCCATTCCCCGCTGAGCGACCTGAGCGTACGTCATGCCTACACTGCTGTCGGCAATCTGAAATACTCTCTCGTTCTCAATATCGTAATCCTCTGCCGCACCACCAAGATCCATGGCGGCAATCTCTTTCATTTTCGCCAGCAGGTCCTGAGCCGCACCAAAGTTGGTACGGGTGTTGGTAAATATCGAGTTACTGCCATCCTGAGCTGACGTCATTGGCAAATGGTTGTCGGTTCTACCGGCAATTACGTCAGTTCTATCCCAGGGAATCTTCAATACTTCGGCCGCTGCTCTTGAAGTAGAGGCGTACGAGTAAGTTCCAAGGTTACCTACACCACTGTGAACGGCCAGACGACCGTCAGGCATAAGCCTGACAATTCCGTCCATACCACTACGGCCTGCATTATGGTATCCCTGTCCAATACCAAGACCCGTTACTTTGCTTCCGTTGCGCTGTCTGGCTCGGCCCTTCTTTGCCTCCCAGCCAAATTCGGCAGCGCCCTGTGCCAGTGCTTCAGGCATATAGGCACTGGTAAACGGTGTGCTGGTTGGACCACTCACATCTCCAGTCTGGCCGCATTCAGTCTGCGAATTTCAAGGCGGTCAATACCCAATTCTTCTGCAGCCTTGTCCATGATGGGAGAAACAATGGCCATAATCTGGTTTTCACCGGGACCACGTTGCGCACCACGATGAGCCGTATTGGTAGCAATGGAAGAATTTCTGAATCGAATCGCTTCGGTTTGATAAAGAACGCTTACCGCCCCGGCTGCAGAGTTGGCATCAAAGCCACCACCTTTACCACCGTTATCTGAAATGATAAACAGATCCATGGCTGCCATGGTGCCATCGCGTTTGAATCCAACCTTGATCCAGCCCTGCAATCCCTGACGGGCTCCCCCAATGGTGAATTCCTCTTCACGGGTTATGCGCATCATTACCGGACGATTGATTTTCTGTGATAGCTTGGCTGGTATCGCCACGCTTGGAAGACTGGAAGCACGTGCTCTCTGGCCAAATCCACCGCCAGTGGCCTCATTGATAAATACAAAATCTTCAATGGGACAACCAACTATTCGTGCCAAACCTTCGGCTGCTGCCGTAAGACTCTGAGACGTTCCATGGAGATAACACTTGCCGTTTTCCCAGTAAACCATGGCGCTGCGCGGCTCCATGGACATATGGGGATAACCGGCCGTGGTAAATCCGGTCTCGTAGACAAAGGCCGATTCGCTGAATGCAGCTTCCAGATCGCCGTATTCCCAGCTCTGTAATCCATCCGCAGAAGGCTCATTGCCATTCTGGAATCTCGTTACCTCGTCACGTGACCATTTTTCGGTGGCAAAGCCCTGTCGGAAAATAAAACTGTTACCTTCGTTATAGGCATCGGGGCCGCCTTCAACAAGACTCTCCAGAGGATCAAGTACGAAGGGCAATCTTTCGAATGTTACGGCGATTTTGGAGATGGCTGTTTCTGCCGTTTTTTCATCTATCGCCGCCACCGCCAGGATAGGTTCCCCCACCAGCGTAGGCAGATTGGTCAATACCTTCAGGCCAGTGCCTTCTGGTTCTCCATCGGGATAAACATCATCCGCCGTTAAAATACCAAATACACCGTCCATCGCCAGCGCTTCGGAAGGATCAATGTCCACAACCCGCCCATGGGGGATTGGACTTGTCAGTAAGCGTGCGTAAACCATCCCGTCACGGGCATAGTCTTCAGCGTACTTAATTTTACCAGTGACCTTGCCGGGCACATCCTGAGGAACAAAATCTTTACCAATATGCATATATGCCATGATTATTATCCTATTTGTGCCGCGCGCATAACGCCGTTAAGGTAAGAGTCATAGGAGCCGCAGCGACAGATATTACCGGCCAGCCCCTGCCGTGCTTCCTCTCTGGTTGGGTTCGGATTCGCTCGCAGCAATCCCACCGCAGACATCACCTGCCCAGGCGTGCAATAACCACACTGTGGAGACAGCTCTTCCACGAACGCCTGTTGTACAGGGTGTAAGTCACCGTTCGGTGATTCCAGGCCCTCAACAGTCTCTATCCTTTTATCCTTGACTGATTGGGTGAGCACGGAACAAGCGTAGCTGGGCGTATCATCAACAAGCACGGTACAAGCACCACACTCTCCACGATTACAGCCAAGCTTGGTTCCGGTGAGCCCAAGTTTGTAGCGAAGTGTGGAAGCCAGGGTTTCCTGGGGTGCCACATCCACGCTGCGCATTTGGCCATTTACATTGATTCGAATGAGACGCTCGACAGCACCGGCAGGCCGTGCCTGACCTTGTGCCGAATACCATAGCGACGTTGAAGTGACAGCTACACCGGAAGCGATAACTCCCTTGATGAAGCGTCTACGCGTTAATTTTGAATTCACGATTATTTCGCCTCTCTGGATTTTAAAAAATAGAACTGACGATGCTAAGAAACCCTAGGGTCAAGACGAGCAAGGTTAAAGCACCTAAGTGCATTTATCAAGTAATACCAAGGCGCCGCAGGTGCCTTTAATAAAGGGCTGGCAGCAGGTACAACAGACCTCGCTGCCAGCAGCGACCAGCGGGCCTCACAAAACAAAAATACGCATTACCGGTTACCACTAATCAGATCCTGATGACACCGAGGGGTGCCGTATTTTATTACATTATATCAACCGGTTACATTAATACCGGGAATGCCCGCCTGGTTCTTCAACTTGACATATATTTTCCCGATGGTATTGTGTTCGGCCCTTTTCGGTGGCCGTCAATTGCGGTTGTTTCCGGGAAGCGATACATAATGATACCCCGGGCCACATCGGGATACCCCAGCAGCTCAAAAAACACGGAGCCGCAAGACAAAGTCTTGGTTGCATGGGGGACTCGCGGCGATACAAAAGTTGCAGTAAGCCAGATCGGATTTTGCTAAGTAGTGCAAGAGTAGTTATCTGTATGCTAAACGTTCGTTGAAACCCGCCAGCGTTCCGGCAATTTGCATGAGACAACTGGATATATGAAAAGCAATAGCATAATCCCACCAAAATT
>JAESQX010000025.1 GCA_016764875.1 Gammaproteobacteria bacterium | reverse complement strand
TTCGTGGATGGAAATGGTAGAACTGGCAGGATTCTGGTTGTGTTGTATTTGGTGGAACAAGGGTTACTAAACGCACCAGTACTATTTCTTTCAGGTGAAATATTGAAAGAGAGGGAAAGCTACTACTTGCTTCTTCAAAAAACGCGTGAGACTAATGATTTTTCCCAATATTTGCTTTGGTTTATTGAAATTGTTTATAGAGCATCAGTTCAGCCTACAATTAGAGCGAATAATGTTCGAAATGAAATGTTGATAGTTAAGAACGAGCTCCGAAAATCACATCCTGTGATTTATTCTCAAGACCTCGTAAATCTTTTATTCAGAACACCTGTTTTATTTGCTAACCAATTGGTTGATAGTGGAATAGCTGGTAGCTTATCAACGGCTCACACGTATTTAAAGGAATTGGAACGAGCTGGCATAATCTTCAGATCAAGTAAAAGATATAATAGAAAAGTTGGCTATGTAAGCAGCCGGCTAATGAATGCATTGAGCGGTGAAATTGATCTGTCTTAGTCCAGAACATACAATTAAATCAATAGTATCAGAGCACTTGTTAAATTCGGAACATAAATAAAATGAGCAAGATTAAAATTAGTACCCGGTTGACTTTAATAGCAAATATCAGGCGTCCTGATCGGAATAATTTTAGTAATTATCGAGCTTCGTCAAACTGAAACGGCCATGCAGGCCGAGGCCAGTACCATGCGAACTTTAATGGCGATTGACAACGGGGAACTTACTACGAAAATCGGTTTTCAAGGACTGCTAGCTAAATTAAGAGAGGGGTTACCCCTAACGGAGCAAGAAGAAATAAACTTAAGACTTCGTATGGACCGGCAACTACGATATTTTGAGAATCTACATTATCATTGGCAGCTTGGGGTGCTGGATGAAGAGATCTGGCAGGCAAACCTGGCTGGAATAAGTGGCATGCATAGGAGTCCGGGATTTACCTACCTTCATTCCGAATGGCCAGACGGATTTGGCGCTTCAATTTTTCGAAGGTCATTTGTCGAACTGGTGGTCTCATTCAGGGAATAATAAGAGCTTTTGTATATTGAGTATTTGACCAGCCAGATAAAAATAGGCATAGACCCGTGAGTATCACACCGTTTAATTCCGATCTCAGCAAGTGAACAATTTTTCATGATGCAGAAGTAGGTAATTTATAAATTCGATTTTTATGAAACGCTTTATTATTTTAATAATGGCAGTAACGGGATTCCTGATTTACAGTGAGTTAAATATCTCTCTCAAGGAATCGGGCTATATTGCTAATTATGGATACCCTTTTTATATAAGCAAAATTGAACCCGTCCTCGCCTCTCTAGCCGCAAGGTTGAATTTGTCTATACTTGAAGACGACCTTTCTTTGAGGGGGCGGGAAACCGCCAGAGTAACTCGTGTTATTGACGGAGATACGATCGATGTATTCTTAAACGGTGAGGTTCGGCGAATTCGTTATGTGGGTATTAATACCCCGGAACGTGATGAACCATGTTTTAAAGAGTCCACCAGGGCCAATAGTAGGTTGGTCCGTGGTGCAAGGGTAGCCCTGGTCAGGGATGAATCCGACTCGGATCAATATGGCCGTTTGCTGCGATATGTCTATGTAGGTGACGTGTTGGTAGAAAGAGAATTAGTCACTCAAGGTTTCGCAGAATCCGTGTTGTACGCAAATGATGATAAACATTTCAGGGAGTTTAGATCTCTGGAAAAAGAAGCTGCCAAAGCCGGGTTGGGCTGCCATCCCACCGGGATCTTTGACGATAATAATTCGCGCCGATAGAAGTCGATCGCCGATGTGATAAGGTGAGTCGTCAATCATTGAGCACATTATTGGGGCTATTCAATTGCTCAGGAGCAGGCGATAGGCCTGATTTCGTAAAGAGCAACGCAAGGGAAGTTAGTACTTACTTTACGTATTAACCAAAATACGCGCAGGAATTTTATGTCTGATTTAGAAGATATGAACGACGAACCACAACCGGTGGGTGAATTAGCCTTGCAGACCCTCGCCATGCCAAAAGACACTAATGCTAACGGTGACATTTTTGGTGGTTGGCTGATATCGCAGATGGACCTTGCGGCAGGAATCGCCATGAAACGTATTTCCCGGGGTCGCTCGGCTACGGTGGCTATAGAAAAGGTGAATTTTCTTTATCCGGTTAGTGTAGGGGCCACCGTCACTTGCTATGCCGAAGTGCAGAAAATAGGGCGTAGTTCGGCCCATATAAATATTGAAGTGTGGGTTTTTAATATCGGCGCTGAAGACAAACTGCACAAGGTGGCAGATGGATTATTTATTTATGTGGCCATCGATGATAACGGTAAAACCAGGCGAATTCCGCGCTGAGTATTATGCTTTCCGGGGATTAAGACCATTTTGGCTCGGATGTCACGGGAGAGTGCGCTGGGCAAATAAGTTGGAATAAATTCTTACGCTACAATTTCAAGCTTGGCGTAAGACAGCACCAGCCACTTGCTGCCAAAGCCGTCGAAGTTCACCTGAACTCGAGCGTTGCCACCCTGCCCTTCGTAGTTGAGTATGACGCCTTCACCGAACTTGCCATGGATAACCCGTTGGCCCAGGGATAAATCTGTCTGTGGTACTTCGGCACCTTTTGAAAGACTGCTGCCGCTGGCAGGTCTATGTTGGTGAAACACCGGTCGACTTATGCTGGATTTCATTCTTATTTCATCCACCAGTTCCCGTGGAATTTCCCGTAGGAACCTTGATGGTCGGGTCAGATTAACATCTCCGTGTATTCGTCTTGATTCGGCGTAGCACAGGTACAGTTTACGCATGGCCCGGGTTATGCCCACGTAACAAAGACGTCGTTCTTCTTCCAGCCCGGAAATATTTTCCATAGACATTTTGTGAGGAAATAAGCCTTCTTCCATTCCGGCCATGAACACCAGTGGAAATTCCAGCCCTTTGGCAGAGTGTAGAGTCATTAACTGAACAGCATCTTCACTCTCTCCGGCCTGGGCATCGCCAGCATCCAGAGCCGCCTGATCCAGGTTAGCCGCCAGAATTCCATTAGATGCAAGGTCATCATCGACATCCAGCTCGGATTCATCAAAACTGTTGGCGGCGCTGACTAATTCTTCCAGGTTTTCAATTCGGGCTCTTGCCTTTTCTCCACCTTCTTTTTCATGGTGCGGTATCAGGCCGCTGTGTTCAATGACGTACTCTACCTTCCTGTGCAACTCAAGTTCGTCACAGCCTTCCTGCATTTTGTCTATGAGCTTTAAAAAAGCCAGTACGGAGTTGGCGGCACGGGAGTTGATCAGCTGTTCGTTTATGGATTTAACACAGGCCGCCCACAAAGAGCAGCTTTCGGTGCGGGCCAAGGCTCTGAGCTGTTCCAGGGTGCGTCCGCCTATCC
>JAESQX010000228.1 GCA_016764875.1 Gammaproteobacteria bacterium | reverse complement strand
CACAGTGGGCAAATAATGCCTCGTAACAAATAAATCGAGTCAGTTAGCAAAAGCGCCACGTCATTTCTATACGCTTTGCTTTTGCGATTAAGTGAGTTCAAGCGTAATAGTGATAGGAGAAAGCCGGTGATTTTGGAAGTCGCAATTCTTGATGTTAAGTCAGGAGAAGAAAAAGAGTTTGAGGAGGTGTTTGGTAAAGCACAAAAAATAATTGGAAGTATGCACGGCTACGTTTCGCATCAGCTTCAAAGATGTATAGAGAAAAGTGGTAGATATATTCTTCTTGTAAGCTGGCAAACACTTGACGACCACACGGTGGGTTTTAGGGAATCTGTGCAATATGAAGAGTGGCGTACATTACTACATCATTTTTACGATCCTTTTCCGGACGTAGAACATTACGAAAGGGTGTTCTGAAGTGTCTTGTTACAAGGTGCCTGAATACAATTACGGCGAACCCGTGGTCGTAATGCTAATCAAGGAATAGAGTTTCGAATTCTGGCCTGGGACGTTAAATTTGCGCTGCGAATGTATGCAAACTTAAAAAGTATGTCTAACGGTGAACGTATATTTAGCGCCGCTGGTAGAACAGAAGTCCTCAACTTCTTCAATCACCCCGTTAACGGTTGCCCCTTCGAAACGTATTCTTTCGCGACAGAACATCTGATCGCCAAAGTGAAAAATTTCGAAGCGATAGGTATTCCCGCTGCGGACGGTCTTTTCAACAAAAACATCTAATCCATAGGTTCGTGTATTTGTTTCAATATCGGTTATGTCAACTTGAGTCAGGCTGCTGCCGTCCTGTGCGAAATGGGAATAACTGAATCCGTAGTTTAGTGCATACCTTGTTAAGTCGTGTCGGAAAGTGGCGGCTGTAGACCATCGGTCTTTGCCTTGTAAGCGCCGTGTTGTGCCCAGGAAGGGATCTTTAATTTGAGAATCTCGAGTTCTGATTTGTACTGACATCAGTGCCGAGGGCAGGCCTACAAAACCCAGTTTTGCGCTGGCATCAAAATTCATACCGTAGCGTCTTGCATCACCAATGTTACCCCGCGCCGACTGCAAATCTTCCGGGCCTGGGGAAACATCGATACGATCAATGACATTCTTCATATCACGATAGTAAATCATGGCATTCAGCACCCCGATATCGTTTGGCAGCCGATACTCCAGGTTAACGTCATAGCGCCAGGCTTCTTCCTGCACGATATCCGGATTACCGGCCTGGGTGTTTTGATCATCATCGGAAGTGTCTGTAGATGAACTGAAATCGGCGAAACTCAATTGCAGAACCTCTTTCTCTACACTCGCACGAAGCTGCAAGGAATGGGTGATATCAAAACGGTAGTCCACTTTAGGTCGCAGGAAGTCGAAATCGCGTTTGTTGTTGATATCACCGCGTTGCTTAATAGTTGAGGTTTCATAAATCAGCGAACTCTCAAGAGACATTCGGGAATTAAGTTGCCAGTTATGCACGGCAAAGTTTTCGTAGCGAAGTTCTTCCACCATCGAATTACTGTTGCTAATACTGGAGGGTACCAGACCACCATATTCTGCGGAGGGCGTGCCAGGCATTGCCAGGCCCAAACGCAAATCAGAGTCACGAATGGTTTGCGCTCGCTCCACGCCCAGCTCCAGTGCTTGGTTGGAATTCAGGTCAAAGGTGTAGGATGTTCTGGCAATGCGTTCCTGATCACGGCCATTGGAATACAGATACAGATCTTTTTGCTCATCATCGTCCATAATATTGAAGCGCTCGCGAATCTCTTCGTCTCCCTTGTTATTAACAATGAAGAGAAATCGATACTTGCTACCGTTGCCAAATTCGTATTCGTAGTCACCACCGATTTCCCAATTTTCGCGATTACGCTCTTTGCCTTCCCGTTCGAAAGAGGATAGGACATGGCCGCTGGAATAGTCGTTAATTACTCGTGCGATGTCGGCACGTGGTCTGTTTTGAGCATAAAGTCCGTTGAACTGGATCAGGCTGTTATCGAATTGATAACCCAGATTAAAACCGGTTTCAAAATCTGTTTCATCACGGTCCTCTTCCTCTTCCCGCGTTTCAAGCAAGTTACCAATGGCATCATGAGAGGCTTCGCGGCTGATTTTATTGTCAAAGTTTGGGCTGGCCGAGAAATGATACAGGTAATTGAAATTCCTAGTCTGCCCGGTATAGGAAAGTGTGCCGCCAGGATCCAGGGTACCATCCTGGTAGCGATCAAGTTGGATTCCTGCGGAGATGCTGGAGCGTGACTGCGCATCCAGCAGTACGACATTAATTACCTGACCACCACCGCGAACATCGAGGTCATCGGAGGTGCCACGAATAATTTCTATGAAGTTAACCTGGTCGGCCGAGATACGACTTAACTGGCTGCGGCCGGCATTACTTTTACCGGTAATACGCTGGCCATTGATCAATATTTCGCCCCGACCTGATCCAAGGCCCCGGCTACCGCCACCAGCAGGATTGTTCATTGTAAGCCTGATACCGGGGATGCGGTTGATCATATCGTTAACAGTAACCGGAGAAAATTCACTGAAGAAATTGGCCTCGTAGACAATGGTTGAACTATCCAGTGAAGTTTCTTGGGGTTGCTCGGCGAATGACTGGGACGCAAGCACAATCGCCAGGGTGAGGGCGCTATGCTGGAGTAATTGTCGAGAGAAACTCCGTGTCATTTAAGGCTCCAGTTGGTAATTCAATTCTGTCCGTTAAATAAATGATAAGTGGCATTAACAAGCTAATTCTCAAATAGAGAGAAAACTGTGGCAAACAACATCATTATATTGCCGTGGCCTTATTACCCAGGGCTATGGCAATTGGAAAAATCGATAGTTATTGGTTGATGCTAATAGGGTGGCTCGATTAAATAGAATTCAAGCGGCCGCAAGTATAGCTAAGAAACGTTGTGCTTGCTTCATTGATTTTATTTGGTTAGCCACATTGTTCAGATGGCAGTGCCTGGTGGAGTAGGTTAGACTCGGAGAGGTCGTTACCCACTCGTGTGCAGACTCTTACATGGCCATTTTTTCCGGAGTAAGACTAATGTTTCTCACTAGAAGGTCTTCCTTGTTACTTAATAAAGTCCTCTTTGGTTGTTGGCTTGTATTTGCCTGGCAAACCGGGTTTTCTCAGGAAGCCAATGACTCCACTGTGCGTTATCCAGCCAGTTATTTTGCCCAGTATGATGTAGTCACAGTCAACGATATGCTCAATCTTATACCTGGAATTGCGCTTGCTCTGAATAGTAACGGTGGTGCCGACGGTGGAGGAGGCGGGAGGGGCAATGCGGCAAATCGTGGCCCTAACGCTAACAACCGCGGATTGGGTGGTGCTTCGCAGATTTTGATTGATGGCAAACGCATGGCTGGAAAAGAAAATGAGGCGGCGACGCAGCTGGATCTTATCGCCGCCAACCAGGTCGAATATATTGAGATAATTCGCGGGGCATCAGGAGATCTCGATGTCAGTAACAGCGGACAACTGATTAATATTGTTCTACTGGAGGCTGGTTCGCGTTCCAGCTTTTCGGCTAATTTGAAGCTGACCAATTATCAGGATGGCGCCGTGGAACCGGGGGGCTCTTTGGCCTACAGTGCGCAATTTGGACGGCTGAGTTATCTATTCAGTATTGATGTGAAATCTGGCTACGAGGTTTTCGAAAGCATTGAGCACAGTATAAATGGTGATGCTTCAGCCAATGACCGAATTGATATCGAACGCATAACGGACCTGAGCACTATTACGTTCAATGGTAATTTGAACTTCGACCTGAATGATGGGGACTCTCTGGCAATCAATATGCTTTACAGCGAGGCGGATCCTCCAGCCAGATTGGTACGGCAGATTCAAGATTTTAATACGGTTCCGGCGACCGACCGCTTTGAAACCGAGCGTATTCCCTCCAGCAAAGACAATTGGGAATTTGGTGTCGATTATGAACACCGATTTGACGGCGGTGGTCGCTTCAAATTGCTCTCCATTATCAATGACCTCAATAATGATACTACTCGGGAACGCTTTGTTGCATCCACTGCCCAGGAGCCGAAGCAGAAATCCTTGTTTTTGGACTCTCGTACCCGCACTCGAGAGCGTATAGTCCGCAGCTCCTATACTTGGAATGTCGCAGAATTTCAGACCCTTGAGCTGGGTATTGAGCGGGCTCAAACCATTCTCGATTCATCCCTGAAACAGGGTCTCGATATACCCGGCATTCCTGCAAGCACTCATGGGGGCCTGGTTCCGATTAGTCTTCCTATCGCAGACTCGTCGGTTGAGGAGATCCGTTATGAAGGGTTTATTGTGCATAATTGGCAAATCAATGCCCGCCATACGCTGGAGAGTTCTTTTTTGTTTGAGACATCCGAGATCACCCAGACTGGTGATGTGCGTAATCAGCGCGATTTTTCCTTTCCCAAGCCCAAATTCAGTTACCGATTCGATATTAACCAGTCTATGCAATTTAGGGCATCGGTGGAAAAATTCATCAGGCAACTGAGTTTCGCTGATTTTTCAGCAAATTCAAATAATAATGATGATGATCAGGATGTGCTAGGTGGCAATCCCGATCTGGTGCAAGAGGAATCTTTACGCTTTACTTTAAACCTCGAATACCGTCTTCCACAAGATGGTGGAGTGCTGAATTCACGGCTATTTTATTACGATTTTGAAAATACCATGGGCCGGATAAATTCATCTTCATCGCTGGACACGTTGAAAAGTGTGGCAGGAAATGTGGGTGATGGCAGGGTACTTGGTTTGGATCTGGACGGGAGTATTCGATTCGGCTTTATCGGTGTTCCGGCGGCTATACTAACGGCCGGTGTACTGGTTCAGGAATCAAAAATTAAGGATCCGGTTATAGGCCGTATTCGAAAAGTACAGCCCTTTGATCGAGGGAACTACCGTATGGGATTTCGTCACGATGTGACATCGCGCAATTTCAATTATGGCTTTAACTACCGAGACGGAATAAATAATAACCGCCCGTCCTTTGATATTGACCGGGTAATATTTTTTGGTTCCAGCAGTGACCTGACTGTATTTTTTGAAACCAAAGGGTTTGCCGGTCTGACTTACCGCTTCGAGGCTAACAATATTCTCGACCATGAGCGTTGTAATATCAGGAAGCGATATGATGGCCTTCTGATAGAAGGTGTTCTAAATGAAATCGAAGAGAACTGCAGCCAGACAGGCAGGCAATTTTCACTGCAAGTGCGGGGCAGCTTCTAGTAAAGGAGGACACAGAGACTAAAATATAGTCCCTCCGTCCTCCTCTACCTGATCTGTCTTTCCAATTAGGAAATCTATTGAATGGCTCAGTACGCACCACCTAAGGTTTGGGTATGGGATAAAGAGAACGGCGGTACATTTGCTAACATAAATCGGCCCGTTGCTGGCGCGACCCATGAGAAAAATTTACCGATTGGCAAACACCCTTTG
>JAESQX010000227.1 GCA_016764875.1 Gammaproteobacteria bacterium | reverse complement strand
GACCCCAATATATTTGCTATCGCAACCGGAATCGAGGAGCACAATAACTACGCCGTCGACTTTATCCAGTGCTGCCGCTTTATCAAGGAGAATCTGCCTCACGCCCTGATCTCCGGCGGTATAAGCAACGTGTCTTTTTCGTTTCGCGGTAACAACCCCATCAGGGAAGCGATCCATTCGGTGTTCCTGTTTCATGCTATTCGAGCAGGCCTGAGTATGGGCATAGTTAACGCCGGGCAGCTGACTGTTTATGACGAAATCCCCAAGCAGCTAAAGGAACGAGTTGAAGATATTGTGCTTAACGCGCGTGAGGATGGCACTGATCGACTAATGGAAATAGCGATTCAGTACAGCGGCGGCGAATCGACTCAGCCCAAGGAAGACCTTCAGTGGAGAAACGCGCCGGTAGCCGAACGGCTGAGCCACGCCCTGGTGAAAGGCATTACCCGATATGTGGAAGAGGATACCGAGGAAGCACGTTTGGAATACGAGCGACCAATCGCCGTGATTGAAGGCCCTCTGATGGATGGGATGAACGTAGTGGGCGATCTGTTTGGCAGTGGCAAGATGTTTTTACCCCAGGTCGTCAAGAGTGCCCGGGTTATGAAGCAGGCAGTGGCCTATTTGCAGCCCTATATCGAAGCTGGAAAGCAGGGTGAAAAGTTAAAAACAAATGGCACTATACTGCTGGCAACCGTAAAAGGTGATGTACACGATATCGGCAAAAATATCGTTGGTGTGGTGCTTGGCTGTAATAATTACGAGGTGATTGACCTCGGGGTGATGGTTTCCTGTGAAAAAATTCTACAGAAAGCCCGCGAACACAACGTGGATATCATCGGCTTGAGCGGCCTGATTACGCCTTCACTGGATGAGATGGTGCATGTAGCAAAAGAGATGCAGCGCCTTGACTTCAAAGTGCCGCTGCTAATCGGAGGTGCCACTACTTCCAAAGCCCATACCGCGGTCAAGATTGAACAGCACTACAAGAACGATTGCACTATATATGTGCCGGATGCATCACGAAGCGTATCTGTGGTCAGCACCCTTCTGAGCGAGGAAAAGAAACCAGGGTATACACAGCAGATCAGTGAAGAATATGAAATTGTGCGGGAGCGTGTTAGCAAACGTACCGGGAAAAAGAAACTGCTGCCTCTGGCCAAAGCAAATGCCAACCGATATCAGGCTGACTGGAGCAACTATACGCCACCCAAACCACAATTTATCGGCACCAGGGTGTTCAATGATTATTCCCTTGAAACTCTTGTGCCGTATATAGACTGGACACCCTTTTTTATTACCTGGGATCTGGTGGGAAAATATCCGACTGTCTTCAAGGATGAAGTGATTGGCACAGCCGCCACTGAATTATTTGATGATGCCCAGGAAATGCTCCAAAAAATCGTCACCGAGGGCTTGATAAAGGCACAGGCTGTAATCGGATTCTGGCCAGCAAGTTCCCTGGAGTCGAACGACGTGGAAGTCTTCGCTGATGAACAAAGAGTGAAGCCTGTTGCCCATTTACATTTTCTGCGCCAACAGAGTATCCGGGATGAAGGGCAGGCGAATTACTCGCTGGCCGATTTTATAGCCCCTGCAGCGGTAGGCACCGACTATATCGGTGCCTTTGCAGTAACCGCCGGTATTGGAGTAGAGGAACTGGCGGCTGAGTATGAGCGCCAGCACAATGACTACAACGCCCTGATGGTAAAGGCACTGGCAGATCGCCTGGCCGAGGCTTTTGCTGAGCATATGCATGAGCGGGTGAGAAAGGAATTCTGGGGCTATGCTCCCGATGAATCCCACCCTAATGAAGACCTTATCAAGGAAAATTATCGGGGTATTCGGCCGGCACCTGGTTACCCTGCCTGTCCTGATCATTCAGAGAAAACCACGCTGTTTGGATTGCTGGAAGCCGAAAGTAATACGGCCCTTTCACTGACCCAGAGCTATGCGATGTTACCGGCCGCGAGTGTAAACGGTCTTTACTTTGCCCACCCTGACTCCAAATATTTTTCTGTTGGCAAGATCGGCATGGACCAAGTGCGGGATCTGGCCAGGCGTAATGAAGCTGACGTAGACCAGGTGGCCAAAATACTGGGACCTTCTCTGGTGGATTCCTGATTCATTAAACAGGCTCACTACTGACAAACCCAGGCTGCTTTGTTTACAATAGCTGGTCTGATTTCTGACAGTTCCCGCTCTTATTAGCTGTCATCAAATTTATTTGAACTCAAGCTGGACTCCATGTATAGATACGACCAATACGATCACCAGATGCTGGCAGACCGCATCGCCCAGTTTCGCGGCCAAACCCAACGCTATCTTGATGGCAAATTGAGTGAGGCCGAGTTTCTGCCCTTGCGCCTGCAAAACGGCCTCTACATTCAACGCCTGGCACCCATGCTACGCATCGCTGTCCCCTACGGGATGCTGTCTTCGAACCAGATGAGAAAGCTCGCATTTATTGCCAATCATTACGACAAGGGCTACGGACACCTGACAACTCGGCAAAACATACAATTTAACTGGCCTGCTCTGGAAGAATTGCCCGATCTTCTGGCTCACCTGGCAGAGGTGGAAATGCATGCCATTCAAACCAGTGGCAATTGCATCCGCAATACCACCACGGATCAATTCGCCGGTTCCGCCAGAGATGAAATCAAGGACAGCCGGGGCTATTGCGAAATCATTCGCCAATGGTCTACCTTTCATCCCGAGTTCGCCTACCTGCCCAGAAAATTTAAAATCGCTGTATGTGGAACTGCAGATGACCAGGCAGCAACCCAGGTTCACGATATTGGTATTTTTGTGGTTCGCAACGAAGCCGATGAAATAGGATTTCGAATTCTTGTCGGTGGCGGCCTCGGGCGTACCCCCATCATCGGCAAGGAAATAGCGGAATTTATCGAGGAAAAACATCTCCTCACTTTTCTGGAAGCAATTTTGCGGGTATATAACCGTGAAGGCAGAAGGGACAATAAATATAAAGCCCGCATAAAAATACTGGTAAAAGAAAACGGAATTGAAACATTTCGGGACAAGGTCCTCATCGAGTGGGAGAAAATTAAAGATGGTGCCATGACGCTCACTAAAGATGAAATCAATCGATGTGAGAAATGCTTCAGCAACCCCGCCTATAAAGAATTATCTGATGACTGCGCCGATCTTAACCAGGCACTGCAAGAAAACGTATTGTTTGCCAACTGGTATGAGCAGAACACAGCCCTTCATAAACAGGCCGGTTATAGCATCGCAACTATCAGTCTCAAAAAAACCGGCGTAGCACCCGGCGACCTTTCCGCAAAACAAATGGAATTCATTGCCGACCTGGCAGATAAATACAGTTTTGGCGAAATGCGCATCAGCCATCAACAGAACATTATTTTTTCTGATGTTGAAAAGCTGATCTCTATTCACTGTTCCAGACACTGGCTACTCAATCTTTGGCTACCGACAATCTCGGCCTGTTGACTGACATGATTTGTTGCCCCGGCGGAGACTTCTGCGCCCTGGCCAATGCGAAATCCATACCCATTGCCGAAGCAATACAACGCAAATTCTCAAACCACGAAGACCTGAAAGATATTGGCCCCCTGACGGTTAATATTTCCGGCTGTATGAATGCCTGCGGGCACCATCATGTTGGCAATATAGGAATCCTTGGGGTCGATAAAAAAGGCGACGAGTTTTATCAAGTCTCTTTGGGTGGGTCAGCCGAAAATCACACTACCCTCGGATCTATTATCGGTCCGTCTTTCGCCCAGGAAGAAATTCCCGGGGTTCTGGAAAAAGTCATTGCCGTTTACCGGGATCAGCGCAACGATAACGAGCGCTTTCTTGATACTTTCCACCGGATTGGCATGGGTCCATTTAAGGAAAAGGTTTATGCAAAAGCTGATTAAAAACGGAGACATTCTTGATGATTACTGGGTGCTTGTTAAGGAAGCAAACAATTCGGGTATTTTAAAAGCCCTGCCAGGGCGGAATCTTATCGTTCCGTTAAATTTCTGGAATGGTTTTCAGGAAGATCTTAGTGAATACTATGGAGAAGTCACAATCTGGCTGAACAGCGACCAGAACGTTCACGATATTTCTGACGAGTATAATGATTTCCCTCTGATTGCGTTGAATTTCCCCGTTTTTTCCGACGGGAGATCCTATACAAATGCCAGAGAACTCAGAGATTCAATGGGGTATAAGGGTGAGATAAGAGCGATAGGCGACGTGCTTCGGGATCAGCTTTATTACATGTCCCGCTGTGGGTTCAATGCTTTTTCAATGCGTTTCGATCAGGATCTTGAGGATTCTGCAAATGCATTCAAGGATTTCAAAACCGGTTATCAAACTGGTACAGATGAGCCCTTACCCTTGTTCAGACGGCGCCAGACTTGAAGCAAAACAGCTGGTAAATACATGGAATCTGATTCTCTTCTTTATTCTTTTTTTCTGATTTTTACTGGCGCGGCACTGCTTTCCACCTTGTTCCTTTACCTGCGCCAGCCCCTGTTGGTGGCTTACATCTGCATTGGCGTCCTGCTGGGCCCTTACGGGCTGTCACTGATCTCTGACCCTGCCTTGCTCGCTGACATCGCCGATTTTGGAATAATCTTCCTTTTATTTCTGTTAGGGCTGGACATGCAGCCACGCAAACTGCTCAGTACTTTGCGAAAAACATTTCTGATCACCCTGGCAAGTTCAACTGCTTTCGTTCTACTTGGTTACAGCACCGGCGTATTGTTTGGTTTCAGTCAAATAGAGAGCCTGGTTATTGGATCGGCAATGATTTTTTCCAGCACCATCATTGGCATTAAATTGTTACCAACCACAGTACTCCACCAGAAGCACATGGGAGAACTCATGGTTGGAATCCTGTTATTACAGGATTTTATCGCTATATTCCTGTTGGTATTCCTGGACCTGGATCATGCTGAGCAAACCAATATTCTAGGGGTATTTATTGCATTCCCGGTGTTATTGATATTTGCTTACCTCACAACAAGGTATTTATTGCTCTACCTGATCAGGAAGTTTGATCACTTCAAAGAGTATATTTTTCTGCTTGCCATCGGTTGGTGCCTGGGACTCTCAGCCATAGCATCTTTGATGGGCCTGTCGGCAGAGATTGGAGCATTTATCGCTGGGGTTTCTCTGGCCACCAGCCCTATTGCTCAATATATCGCTATCAGCCTTAAACCACTGCGGGATTTTTTCCTCATACTATTTTTCTTTTCGCTGGGGGCGCAATTTAATATCCTGCTGCTTGGAGAGATAATTGGAGCTGCGCTATTGCTGGCTGCTCTGGCACTATCCATCAAGCCGGTGGTGTTTCATTATCTGTTACGAAGATTTGAAGAGAGGAATCTATTGGCGTGGGACGCGGGGCTGCGCCTTGGCCAGATAAGCGAGTTTTCCCTGTTAATAGCCTACGTGGCAACCCAGTCTGCCTTAATTGGTGAAAATGCTTCTCTGGTAATTCAGGCAGCGGCCATTATTACTTTTATTGTGTCATCCTACATTGTAGTTCTATTCTGCCCGACTCCTATTGGACTTAGCGATAAATTACGTCGCGACTGAGAATCTCCTGTTCAATCAACAGGGATCTCAGCTATTCAAATTCAGCAGCATTCTGCCAACAGCCTTACCTGCCAATACATCCCCAAGGTTTGTTATTAAACTGTCAAACCCGATTTCAGTGTTTATCTCACCCAGATTATCCAGTTTCCATTCCCTGGCCAGTAACGTCCATATCCTTTCCTTGGTAGCAAGTGGTAATTCTACCGAATCAACACCAAGTAAATTTACACCACGTAAAATAAAGGGCAAGACAGTTGCATCAAGAGCAGTAGAACCAACCAGACCACAGCATGCGACACTACCGCCATACTTCAGGCTCTTGATAATATTTGACAAAGTCGTACCGCCTACCACATCAATGGCACCCACCCATTGTTCTTTTAATAATGGCTTTCTGGAATTATCGGACAATATCTGACGATCAATAATTCTGGCAGCACCGAGGCCCTTAAGAAAATCGTGCTGATCCTGCTTACCGGTACTGGCAACCACGCTATAACCCAGCTGGTGCAAAAGCGCTACTGCCACCGCCCCGACTCCACCGGTGGCTCCGGTTACCAGCACCTCTCCGGCTTCCGGTAACACAGAGTTGGAGATCAGCTTTTCAACACAAAGCGCGGCGGTGAAACCAGCCGTGCCAAGCATCATACTTTCACGCAGGCTGATTTCCCTGGGACAATTAACAACCCACGTAGAGGGTACGCGAATTAATTGCCCGAATCCGCCTGATGTATTCATGCCCAGGTCATAACCACAAACAATTACTTCATCACCAGGAGCAAAGCGGGAGGTATTACTCTCTATTACTTTTCCTGCCGCATCAATTCCAGGTGTGTGAGGATAGCTTTTTGTTACGCCCCGATTACCATTTGCAGAAAGTGCATCCTTGTAGTTAAGAGAGGAATACTCTACCTGAACCAGAACATCTCCAGCGGGCAAATCATCAACTAAACGCTGCACAGTGGAAGCAGAAAACTGGTTCTGGGTTGATTCTTCAATCAACAATGCTTTAAAAGTCTGCTTCACGCCTGGTTTCCTGAGCTAGGAATAGAAGTTCCTTGCATCACTTTTCTCAAAAATACTGGATATGGCTTTATCCACCATGCCTTTGAATATTGACCCGACCTTATCCTGAATAGACTGTTTATGTTCGAACTCAACCTCGTATACATCTGATTGGGCACAAGCATTAACAATACATTCATCGCTGGTTCGCAACTCGTCCACCATGTAACGATCTTTTGCTTGCATGCCCACCCATGTCTCACCGGTTGCAACTTTATCTATGTCCACGCTGGGCCGGTGGTCCTTGACCCATTGTTTGAATATGACGTGCATGTCCTCCACATCTTCCTTGACCTTGTCTCTACCCTTTTTCGTTATCTCACCAAAGGTGGTTAAGGTAGTCTTGAATTCACCCGCAGAAATTGTTTCGTAATCAATGTCGTTTTTCTTGAGAACACGGTGGAAGTTTGGCAGTTGCACAAGCACACCGATTGAACCGATTATAGCGAAGGGTGCCGCAACCAGTTTGTCAGCGAGACAGGCCATCATGTAGCCTCCGCTGGCGGCAACCTTGTCGACACAGATAGTAAGAGGGATCTTCGCATTCTTGATGCGCATTAGCTGGGATGATGCCAGGCCATAGGCATGCACCATTCCCCCCGGGCTCTCCAGCCTTAGCAAGACTTCGTCGGAACTTCTGGCAAGCGACAATACTGCCGTAATTTCTTCTCGCAGCGATGCCACCTCATGAGCCGCAATATCACCCGTGAAATTAAGGACATAAACGCGTTTCTTGGGTTCAGGCTCAGAATCTCCTGCCTCTTTAAGCCGTTTCTTTGCCGCTTTTGATTCCTCTTTGCTTTGTTGCTTTTTCTTTTTGTTTTCCTGCTTCAAGGCATCACTATCCAGCACCGCCGTTTGCAGAGAATCACGCATTTCGTCGAAATGCTCATTCAGCTTTGTGACCTTGATGTGCCCCTTTGCCACACCTTTCTTATGCTTGTTGCCAGCAGATGCTATGGCGGCCAGAATAAAAACAATAGCAACCACAACAGTCACCACCTTGGCCAGAAACATGCCGTATTGAATCAAATACTCCAAGATTCCTTCTCCTTCTCAATACCTTGAAAGTTGTTCATTTTTCCCGTTCTCCCGGTGAATTAAAACTGAACCGGTTTCTTCCCCGGCGATTACAGACTATGGAGAGATGACGCTTGCTCAGTCGCAATAAAACATTCGGCTAACTTCGAAGCCCCATATATTCCTGGAACCTAGTGGCTTGGAGGTGTTTTCAACCAGAGGCAGCTATTATTACTTCCTTCGTCTATGGCCGAAAGCCTCTTCTCATGGGCTTCCAGTTCTTCTGCACTGGCTCTAATCACCCGCAGCGGTTCACGGTTATGATCAAAGATTCGTGGTTTATCTTCCGCGGCGAAGTCGCTGGTTTCATCTCCACCCAACTGTAACCTGGTTTGCCCGCCCGTCATCGCCAGGTAAACATCAGCCAGTATTTCAGCATCAAGCAGAGCGCCGTGTAACTGGCGTTGCGAATTGTCTACTTCATAGCGTTTACATAGCGCATCGAGACTGTTGCGTTGACCAGGATGCTTCTTGCGCGCCAGAACCAGACTGTCCACAACACAACAATATGTCTCCAGCAAGCCCCGGTCAGAATCCAGCAACTTGATTTCACTATTCAAAAACCCGACATCAAAAGGCGCATTGTGGATGACCAGTTCTGCCCCTTCTATAAACTCGATAAACTCTTCAACTATCTGATGAAAGCGCTGCTTGTCGGATAAAAAATCTCGCGTCAATCCGTGAACTTCGAGAGCCGCTTCATCAATATCCCGGTCGGGATTCAAATAACAATGAAAATGTCGGTCGGTGACTCGTCGATTATCAATTTCCACACAGCCAATTTCAACGACCCGGTGTCCTGACTGATGATCCAGCCCGGTTGTTTCTGTATCAAGTACAATCTGTCGCATAGTGTCGTCTAATGAGTTCTCAAATCAGGATAATTCGTCTATGCCCTGGTTAGCCAACTGGTCAGCGATATCATTCTCCCGGTGACCGCTATGACCCTTAACCCATTGCCATTCGATGTCATGGGCACCTACCAGTTCATCAAGTTCGCGCCAGAGATCTACATTCTTCACCGGTTTCTTGCTGGCCGTTTTCCAGTTACGACGCTTCCAGTTGGGTAGCCACTCAGTCATTCCCTGCAGGACATATTTGGAGTCCGTCGTAATTTTCACAGGACTGGATTTACTTAGCGCCGCAAGACCACGAATAACGGCCGTCAGCTCCATTTTGTTATTGGTGGTTAAATAATCTCCGCCATGGAGAATTTTTTCAACTTCACCGTATCGAAGCAACACTCCCCAGCCACCTTTTCCTGGATTACCGCGGCAAGCACCATCGGTAAACACTTCCACTGTTTTTGTCACCTGGTTTTTCCTAGTGCAGGGTTTTCGCCCTGACATTCTCGGCGGCGGGCAAGGCTGTTGTGCGGGGGCGTATCGGGCGCCACCGCGGAATTATCGGGGTAATTGGCAATACCTCTTTGGTAGCCAGTATCAAGTAGGCGCCGCCAAAAGGATTTTTCACTCTTTTTTCCAGTTTTTCGGTTTTTGTTGCAGTTGGCAGCATTTTATTCCATGTTGAGGGAAGATGGTGCAGACAGAAATCCACTTGCTCCACATGTAGCTCCAGAAGCTTGAGCCAGTCAGAAACCCTTCTGCGGCTGATAAAACGCCCGTTCCAGGGCATTCCTGCCCTGAATCTGACCAGCTTGCCTAACCCCCAAAGGCCTATGGGGTTAAACCCTATAATGAGGAGTTTTCCACCAGGGCGCAGCACACGGGTGGCTTCCCGCAGCAGCTTATGGCTATCCGCGGTGAAATCCAATGCGTGGTGCAGCAGCACTACATCCATAGTGTCACTGGCAAGTGGCAATTCCTCATTATCCGCCACCGCAAGTCCATCTGTAGAATTCATACCAGGGGAGAAAATTATTTTTTGGCCCACAGGGCTTTCAGCAATAAGCGAGTGATTAGCGCTACATCCCATCTGCAATATATGGTAACCAAACATGCGCGACAGGTGTCGCATTACCAACTCCCGCTCTGCCTGCAGCACATGTGCACCAAGCGGTGAGTCAAACCATTGCGTACAGATATCCGGTAAATCTTCGAAATCCGGTAATTTCTTCAACAGTCTACGTCTGGTCTGATGTCTTGATAAAACTTTCAAATCAATACCTGCTTTTCACTTCCAGTTACAAACGTTAATTCTACAGGAACTTATCCAGAGATAAAGCTGTCGAAAAAGTACTTGTTTTCACACCGAGCAACGATATCATGGCAGGTTTTCAGCAACGATAGCAGTCAAGGCACTGAATGATAGAGAAAATCCATCCAATTCCAGCTTTTACGGACAATTACATCTGGCTGTTCAAAGACAGCGCCAGTAACAATGCCTGTGTAGTGGACCCCGGCGATGCCGAGCCAGTTCTGGCGTACCTGGAAGAAAACGGTCTGAATTTAAGCCACATTCTTATCACTCACCATCACCCCGACCACACGGCGGGGGTAGCCAAATTGCTGTCCAGATATAAAGCCACGGTCTATGGCCCCAGCGACTCTCCTTTCAAAAACACAAGTGAGCGTTTACAGGAAGGTGACGAAATTGAGGTCTATGGCCTGAAATTCAAGATCATGAATATTCCAGGCCATACTCTGGATCACATCGCCTATTTTTGTGATGCCAGCTCCGGTTCCCCGGTGCCCACCCTGTTTTGCGGTGATACATTGTTTGCGGCGGGCTGTGGACGCATTTTTGAAGGTAATCCAGCCATGATGTACGAGTCATTACAAAAACTGGCTGAGCTTGATCCCCAAAGCCGCGTTTATTGTACCCACGAGTACACTTTGGCAAACCTGGCTTTTGCCACTGCCGCTGATCCTGAAAATACCGCACTACAGGAACGCGTTATTGCCGCAAAGAATAAAAGAGAGAACGATATCCCCACCCTGCCCTCAAGTATCGCGTTGGAACTTGCCACCAACCCTTTTCTTCGTTGCAGTGAACAAGGATTAATCAAATCAGCCGAATCCAGAAACGAATCCACTCAGGCAAATGCGGTGGACGTGTTTACCACTTTACGTCAATGGAAAGATAATTTTTAAACCTGCTCAGGTAAAAGGAATTCCGGTAACACTTATGCATTACAATTGGTCAAAATTATTTTCAGGTATTTGCGTGACATTTACCCTGGCAGCCTGCCAGGTTTCCACGGTAGACCGTCCACCACCCACGATTACCGATTTGCCTACACCCGAAACCAGCCAAAGAATAATACAAGAGACAGTATCCGTCCCTGAAAACACCACTGGCGATGTCCAGCCGATTACTGTCTACACAAACTTGTGGGATCGAATAGGAGCAGGTCTCTCACTATACGAAGAGTTTTCCCACCCTTCCATCGATAATGAAATGCGCTGGTATGTCGACAACCAGAAGTATTTTGACCGCATTGCCGGACGCGCCGCACCTTTTCTATTCTGGATTGTCGAGGAAATTGAAAGCAGAGATTTACCCCTTGAACTGGCGCTGGTTCCCATTGTGGAAAGTGCCTACAACCCTCGCGCATACTCCAAAGAACACGCCGCAGGACTTTGGCAGTTTATGGGGCCCACAGCCCGAAGCTACGGCCTGAAGAAGGATTGGTGGTACGACGGCAGGCGCGACCCCCTGGCATCAACCAACGCAGCCCTCGACTACCTGGAAATGCTCCACACCCAGTTCGATGGTGACTGGCTTTTGGCACTGGCGGCATACAACGCCGGCGAAGGCACAATCCGCAGGGCCGTTCGCCGCAATACCCGCGCTAACAAACCCACAGATTTCTGGGAGCTCCCCTTACCCCGCGAAACAAAAGGCCACGTTCCAAGAATATTAGCCATAGCAAAGCTTATAGCCAACGCGCCCAGCTATGGAATCGAACTTCCTGAAATCGCCAATGAAGCTTATCTGGATATTGTCGAGCTGAATTTCCAGGTTGACCTGGACCGGGCAGCTTACGCAGCGTCCCTTGAGCCTGAAGTGCTACGGGCACTGAATCCAGGTTACCTGCAATGGGCAACTCACCCCGACACTCCTCAATGGCTGGTTGTACCCAAATCCACTGCAGATGCTTTCCGACAGGCCGTAGCGGATATCCCTGCCGCCCAACGAGTCACCTGGGATCGCTACGAAATTCGTTCCGGGGATACCCTTGGCGGGATTGCCCGTGCTTTCAATACAAAAATAAATATTCTCAGACAAGTAAACAACCTGGCAGGCTCCAGGATCATCGCCGGGCGGTCAATAATAATCCCCCGCAGTTCTAACCTGCAACAGCTGGCTCTTCCTGTAACCGCATTTCAAGGCAACAGCATAAATCAGGATCAGGCACCTACCAGCTACCGCGTTCGTCATGGCGATAATCTATGGAGCATTGCCCGTAGATACGGTCTTCGCTCAAGTGAAATAGCACACGGGAATAATATTTCACTGGACTCCTTACTCCATCCCGGTCAAATTCTGACCCTCAACCCGCCTGAATATATTGCGGCTCTTGATACCAACAAAATCGGCAGCCCGCTGAAAATCAGCTATCGGGTAGAAAAAGGCGATTCACTGGCAAAAATTGCTGGAAAACTGGGTGTCAGCGTTGACAGCATTGTCGGCTGGAACGGCTTGAATCGCCAGGCTTTGATTTTTCCAGGCCAG
>JAESQX010000226.1 GCA_016764875.1 Gammaproteobacteria bacterium | reverse complement strand
CTGTGCCTGGTAATGATTCTTTTGCTGGTGGAAGCAAAAATTGCCAACAAAACCTATCGATAGCAATGTTTCAGTTGGGATTAATATAAGCCGCTGAATTTGTGGCAAAAAATCTGGCGGTGTCATCTATACGGCAGCTCGCTGACAAAATCCGCCGCCTGGTTTTTGCAAACCCGGCAGCGGCGAATGTGCCCCTGGAGTCTTGATTTAACTGGCAGTAGCCGTTGTTTGGCCGATGAGATTGTCGATGGGCTTTCCTTTGTTTCTCTTGAACATATTGCGAACACTGGATGGCAAGGCCAGCATTGCCGGGGTAACAATCAGTGTCAGTATGGTGCCAAACGAAAGACCGAAAACTATAGTACGAGCCAGACCAGCCCATTGTGACGCTATTGGCCCTCCCACTTCAATTTCGGGGGCAATCAGATCGACTGATATGCCCATGGCTAACGGCAAAAGCCCAAAACCCGTTGTGAATGTTGTAAGAAATACCGGTCGCAGGCGTTGCACGCCTGTATGTACTATTATTTCAGTCAAGGACCACTCATGATGAGTTTTACGCAGGTAGTTATAGGTATCAATCAGCACAATATTGTTATTAACAATAATACCAGCCAGGGCCACGATACCAATCCCGGTGAGCATTACACTGAAAGTATTTCCAGTTATCAATAAGCCCAGCAGGACACCGGATGTTGACATGATTACCGATGAGAGGATCAATAGCGCTTGATAATAGCTGTTAAACTGAGTTACCAGCAATATTGCCATGATTGCCAGTGCCAGGAGAAACGCTCGGGATAAAAACGCAATCGACTCCGCCTGTTCTTCGTTAGCGCCTCTAAATTGAAATTTTACGCCAGCGACCACCGGATTTTCATCCATGTATCGTTGTAGTTCATTAAGTTTGTTGGAAGCTACAATGCCGGGCGCGGGATTTGCCCTAACATACACTACTCGCTGACCGTCAATTCGCTTTATGGACCCGACCTTGGGCTTTGCCACTCGGGTAATAAAACTACTGATTGGTACCGGTCCGTTAGGAGTGCTGATGCGAATAGTATCTATTTGTTCCAATCCGCGATATTCAACGGGATAGCGAATACGAATGTCCACTTCCTCTTCCGTATCGTCGGGACGGTAGTCTCCCATGAACACACCGTTGGTCATTAATTGAATGGCCGTTCCTATTTCGGTGATATTCGCGCCCATCATGGCGGCCCGTGCCCGATCCACTTGTATTTCCCACTCGATTCCAGGAATCGGCATGGTGTCATCAATGTCGATTAATCCGGTCATATTGTTTGTCATATGGTCACGAATACGTTTGCCTTCCGCTGCCAGAAGATCCAGGTCATCGCCACTGAGCTCGACTTGAATCTCCTTCCCAACCGGGGGTCCTTGTTCTATGGTGACAACCTCGGCCTTCAAACCGGGCAGGTCGCTAATCGCATCCCGGTACATGTTCTCCAATTCAAATCCATTCAGCTCACGACCTCTTCGTTCCGTAAGTTCGATTAAAATAGACCCGACCAGATCCAGGGCAGCATCTCCACCTGGGCCTGGTTGTAGCCGTAGCCCGCCCGCGCCGGATTGGGTAACTATATTTTTGTAGTGCCCGATCTCAACAATACGTGCTTCCACGTCCAGCATGATCTCAGCAATTTCCGATGGTGAAAAATTACCACGGGCAAATACCTTTACCTGTGTCATCAGGGGTTCAGATTTGACAAAAAACTCAATACCCTTGCCAAAATTCATATAGGCACTGACTATGGTTCCCATTGTAACGATGGCTAACAACATCACAGTCAGTGGTCTTTTTACAGCGGATTTCAGAATTCGGGCATACAGCCCGGTGATTCCACCAACCTTCTGAGGGTCGCCTTCTTCCAGTTCCTGCAGGTACTCAGAATCCAGATCCGCTGGCCGCCTACCGAACAAAGCTCCCAGTGTCGGTGCAAATAACAGGGCGTAAATCAGCGAACCTACCAATACAGCGAAAACCGTAATTGGCAGGTAACGCATGAATTCTCCGGGGACTCCTGGCCAGAACATCAGGGGTAAAAAGGCCGCCAGGGTAGTGGCGGTTGACGCCATAATAGGCCAGAACATACGCTGTACGGCGGCCCGATAAGCGGTTCGGCTATCCATACCTTCCGTCATTTTGCGATCAGCGAACTCCACCATCACAATGGCGCCGTCTATCAGCATGCCAAGCCCCAGCAGTAAGCCAAAGATCACCATAAAATTATACGTAAACCCCAGCATGGATATGACGATGAATGCAAAGAAAAAGGAAAAAGGCACTGCAAGAGTGACAAGGATGCTGGAGCGAATGCCAACCGTAGCGATTACCACAATAAACACCAACACCATGGCGGTCGCCATGTTTCCCTGCAAACCCATAGTTTGTTCCAAAGCTATAGTTGCCGAATTATTCATAAAGGAAATAGTCACCGCAGGCGGTAAACTGGGGATCATTTCTTCGACAATTAATTCAATTTTATCCATCGCTTCAATCAGGTTTTCTCCTGTTCGCTTGCTGATATTCAGCGATATGGAAGGGGCGGAGTTAGCGTAGGAATAGCGTGTGGCATCTTTAAAGGTGCGTTTTACCTCCGCGATGTCGCGAATGGTAATTACCCCGGATTCTGTAGACGCAATTGGCAGGTCAAACAAGTCTTCTCTGGTCTCGATAAGCCCGGGCACTTTTATTGAAAAACTACCTCGGCCAGTATCAACTGAGCCAGCGGGAATCAAGCGGTTGTTCGATGTTACTGCCCGCACAATCTGGGTGTTGGTTATGCCATAGGTTTCAAGCTGGCCCGGGTCGATGGTGGCTTCCAGCAACTCTTCCCTGTTACCCACCATATCTACTGATAATATTTCTGGCAGGGTTTCAATTTCTCGTTGTAAGTCCTGTGCTACTTTTAACAGCGCCCTCTCGGGGACGTTGTCGCCGCCAATGGCGATTTGAACTATGGGAATCGCGGCGGCGGAAACTTCCTGAATTATGGGCTCTTCTGTGCTTTGCGGGAATCTTGCCTGGGCGCGGTTGATTGCTTCACGAATTTCAATTAACGCCTGGCCGGCATCAATGTTGATATCAAACTCCGTAACAATAGTCGCCGCGCCTTCGCTTGAAACTGACGTTATTTCAGTTACGCCATCAACTGCTTTCAACTCCACCTCCGCCGGCTTGGCGAGCAGGCGCTCGGCATCCTCGGGTGAAATTCCTTCATGAATAATAGTTGTTACCACGAGTGGAACAGACACATCGGGGTTCATTTCTATGGGTATCGAATTATAGGAGGCTAAACCGATCAGCAGCACCACTACGAACACACTGATAGTTGTCCGGGAACGGGAAACCGCCGCATCTATGTAATGCATAATGTTTGAATCCCTGAATACTTACCTGGGGTTGTTTGACCAGTCGAAATTGCGTTCTACTTGCTGACCGGGAAACACGATTTCCTGGCCATGGGTAACCAGGGTCACTTGTGCAGGAAGACCGGTGACCCAGATTCCGGCATTGAGTCGGGCCGTTTCATCGCCAACGATGATAACGTGCTTAAAATCTACCACGCCATTATCATCAAGTACCTTAACGCCAACGTCCCCTTTATCATCCAGTGTTAGAGCGGATGCGGGGATAAGGTGAGCTTGAATCTGTGATGCTGCAATAAAAATTTCGGCGGTAATGCCAGCCCTGATATCGGCATCGGACTTGTTAATTTCTACTTCAACGCGATAACTGCGGGATTGTGCATCGGCCGCACGGGAAAGGTAGGTTACAACGCCCACTACATTTTCACCGGTCAAGAGTTTGGCTGTCACCGGCGCACCCAACGTTATCTTGCCGATATCCCGTTCTGGAACCAGACCAACAAGAAGCATCGGGCTATCATCCATAATGGTAGCGCAAATACTTCCGCGGTTAAGAAGATCCCCAACCTCAACCTGGCGTGTTTCTATCACGCCATCAAACGGAGCACGAATCCTGGTATTGTATAGTGCCAGAGTTGTCCGCTCGACTTGGGCGATTGATGAATCGTAGGCGGCTTTAGCCCGGGCAACAGATACGGCTGACTGTAAACCCTGCTTTTGTAAATCCAGAGCGGCATCGTATTCAAACCTGGTTTGCTCGCGGCGACTTTCCGCTTCCTGTAGATCAACATCCCTGGTATCAATAGCAATATTACAAATTACGTCTCCAGTGCTTACCCGTGCTCCCCGTATGACGGGTGTCGAAACTACCCGTCCTGATTGTTCCGCCCGAACATCAACAGTTCTGAAAGCCTGGGTGCGACCCCTGACTCGAATATTTTCCTGGTATTCTTGTATCGAAAGACGAGCTGCTCGAACCGTTAGTTTGTTGCTTTCACCGGTGACTGTGCTGTCAGCGCTTACAGCCGTAATAACGGCTTTATTGGACAGTTGGGTGTTGTTATCAACACTTACGGCGGCGCGCGGGATCAAGATCCAGACTGCCAGCGCAGCCATAATCCCAAGGGCCAGTAATTGTTGCTTTTTCACTGAGTTCTCCAGGCCTGGTTATTCAGATGTAACAGGCACAATAAACACACAGAGCCAGCTCAGGCAAGCGGACGATGGTTTTTATTATTATTATCGGAAATACCCGTCTTAGCACGGGCATAAATGTATGCTTTGACCGGAATGGTCTGTAATTCAAAGTGCCAAGTATTTTAGTCACTTATGGGCTATTTGCAATGGATATTCGGCTGCAACACACGCTGAAAACGACAAAGCGTGGTCGTGGGCTTGTTTATACAATTCTGCTACATTAACTTTCCTTCCCTGGCAGGATGCTGGAGAAGGTAACTAACTACACATAAGGAAAATGCAGGATAGGATTATGAAAGATTTCTCGAACCAGGTTGCGATTATTACTGGATCCAGCAGTGGTGTAGGGGCAGCTACGGCCGAATTGTTGGCTTCTCTGGGTTGCAACGTGTTAATTAATTACAGCTCTAAAAAAGACGCCGCCATGGTGGTCGCTCAAAACTGTCAACGCGCCGGAGCTGAAACCCTGGTTTGCGGTGCAAACGTGGCTGACGATGCTGACTGCCGTAAGATGGTCAGTCAAGCCATGGAAAAATGGGGTCGGGTTGATGCGCTTGTCAATAATGCCGGCACCACAAAATTTGTTGACCATGGGGATCTTGATGGTCTTAGTGCGGAAGATTTTCAAAGAATTTATTCGGTGAACGTTGTGGGGGCATATCAAATGACCCGTGCCGTTGATCGAGTTATGCAATCCCAGGATTCAGGAGGCGCTATCGTCAATGTGGCTTCGACAGCAGGCATTACTGGAGCGGGCAGTTCAATTGCTTATGCGGCTTCAAAAGGAGCCATGGTTACCATGACTCTTTCACTGGCCAGGGTTCTCGGTCCCAAGGTCAGGGTTAACGCTATTTGTCCAGGTTATATCCGGGGTGATTGGATGCGCGATGGCATGGGAGTTGAAAAATATAACGCTTTCATGAAGCACAATGAAGATAATTCTCCATTGGGAGTGGTGGCAACGGCGGCTACTGTGGCGGAAGCTATACTGCACTTTATTGTAGGGCCACAGGTGGTAACCGGTGAAACCCTGATTGTGGACGGTGGTCGTCACCTGAATCAGGTTCCGCTGACGCGCCGATAAAGTCACTCAGCAATCAGCTTCAATTCAGAACACAATGGGAGCCAGCGCAGGTTCATTTCGCCACGGGTTTCTTCTGAAGTTTTCTTTGTAATGTTCGGCGGTGCATTTTTAATTGTCTGGCGGTTTCCGAGATATTGCCATCATTTTCCTGCAGCACTTTCTGAATGTGCTCCCATTCAAGTCTTTTTACCGACATGGGTTCGGAGACGGTCTCTCTTGTAATTGGCATATCAGATCTTTCCAGCAAGGCAGCGAGAATTTCCTCGATATCTGCAGGCTTGGCAAGATAATTGGTCGCGCCCAGTTTAATCGCCTCAACAGCCGTGGCTATGCTGGCATATCCAGTCAGTATCAATATCCGGATTTCACTATTACCTTCAATTAAAAGCGGTATTAGTTCAAGAGATGTTTCTGTACCCAGGTTTAAGTCCAGAATTGCGAATTGGAATTGGTATTGTTTAATCAACTCCGTGGCTGTTTTCAGGCATTCTGCATGATCCACCGAATACCCTCTTTGCGACAGGGCACGACACATGACTTTAGAAAACACCTGGTCGTCTTCAACCAGTAGTAAGTTTGTGTGATCCAGTGTATTAATAATCAGCGGTTCCTTTAATGAGAGTCTTTCAGGTTGTATCTTTGGTGGGAAGCCGGATCACCGTTACTGCGCCGCCGGTTTTAAGATTAAACATCTCAATACCCCCACCGGCTTTTTGAATAGTTGCATTGGCAAGATAGATGCCGAGCCCCATACTACCTTCTCGAGTGGAAATAAACGGCTCGCCCATTTTTTCCATTACTTCGTTTGGCATGCCGGGGCCATCATCCTGAACAGAAATTTCCAACAAGTTCTTTTCATTTTTTGGAATATTGAAAACCACCATGGTTTTACTCTGTGCAGCCTTGATTCCATTTTCAATAATATTAATCACGGCGTGATTGATGTTTGGGTCATGGGGAACCTTTGCATTCTCAATTCTGTCCCCAATGGTAAAGGAAATGGTAGCGGAAGGATGTATGTTGGTAATGTAGTCTTTCAAGCTTTCAACAAATTCCTGCAGGGTCGTTGTGCTGTCGGAATTATCGTACTCCTTGTTGTAGTAATTGGTGAGTTGACTCAGTGAGTTCTTGCATCGGATAACCTGTTGTCGAAGAATTGAGATATCCTCCTTTACTTCTATGCTGCCAACCTCTTCGGCGCTCAGGTTATCGAGATCGGTTAATAAAACGGACATTGTTGATAACGGGGTGCCAAGCGCATGTGCCGTTCCAGCCGCAAGGGTGCCAATTGCCACTAATTGTTCATTGCGCATTTCATTTTCCCGCGACTGCGCCAGCGTCAATTCCCGTTCACGAATAGTGTTTGCCATTCGAGTCACAAAAACAGAAATAAGGATGGCACTGACAACAAATATAGCCCACATACCAACCAGGTGCAGTTGAAAGGTCATCAGGGAATCACTGCCGTTGTTATCCGTGCGCAGGTCTACAAAAATAAACAGTGAGTAAATCAGGATACTGCCCAGGGCAAACAGATTGGCCTGAAGCTGGGTCAGGAACGTGGCACCAACAGCCAGTAAAACCAGCAAATATGAGATCAGCGGGTTGCTCGCCCCGCCTACTGTAAATAGTACCAGCACCAGGAAAAGGGCATCTACCATCAGATTAGCAAGTAGTTCCCGGTTGCTGATGATGACTACTTTTTTTAATCGCCACAGTCCCAGCATGATGGAAATAAAAATCCCGGCAAACACGGCGATCATTGGTGTTGCGGGCACAGTATTGCCCGAGTAAGACTGGTATATAAATAAACCGACACCGCCGAGAACGGTGACGAAGGAACGAATTAACAATAGCAGCAACAATGCCTGTCTGGTGGTGCTGGTGCTATCAGCCCAATACAATGGCGCGAAAAGGCTTCTTAATCCGGAGTGGTTTGCCTCTTTAGACATGCTTGTATATTACCCGATTGGCGCTGTTAGTGAACCCACCTTGCTGGTTAATTATCGCTATATCGGGCATTCTATTGGTATAAAATACGGTCGGGTTTGAGTAGAGTATACAAATGATCAGAGGCGCTGCGGATCGCACCAGATGCCACATAAAGCAGGGATAATAAACAGGATATAAAAATGGGCAGCAACAATATATACGAGCAGTCTTTAGAACAAAACGCCGCCAATTATGCGCCGCTGACGCCGCTGACATTTCTGCAGCGCGCAGCAAGTGTTTATCCTGAACGTATTGCGTTGATACAGGGTGACTTAAGACAGAACTGGGCTGATACCTACAAACGGAGCTGTTTACTTGCTTCGGCTCTGCAGAAGCTGGGAATTGGTAAAGGGGATACGGTGTCTTTTATGGGAGCCAATACGTCGGAGCTATTCGAAGCGCATTTTGGCGTACTGATGACCGGGGCTATTCTGAATGCATTAAATACCCGGCTGGATGCCAAGGCGATTGCCTTTATTCTTGAGCATGCTGAAACCAAAGTATTGTTTACTGACCGGGAGTTCAGTGACACCATCAAGAAGGCGCTGGGGATTCTGCCTTTTAACCTGGTAGTTATTGATATAGATGACCCCTTGTTTTCCGGTGGTGAATTGCTGGGGAAGCAGACATACGATGATTTTATACTAACCGGCGATCCAGGTTACGCCTGTTTTCAGATAGAGGACGAGTGGCAAGCCTGTTCACTGAACTACACATCTGGTACTACCGGCAATCCCAAGGGCGTTGTTTATCATCATCGGGGCGCTTATTTGAATGCCATTTCAAATGCACTTTGCTGGAATATGACAGATCATCCCATCTACCTTTGGACGCTCCCCATGTTCCACTGTAATGGCTGGTGCTTCCCCTGGACTCTGGCAGCGATGACAGGCACCAGTGTTTGTCTTCGACATGTAAGAGACAAAGCTATATTCGATGCGATCAAGGAGCATAAAGTTTCTCATTTTTGTGGCGCTCCAGTTGTATTGAATACTCTGGTTAATGCAGATGATGAGCTGAAGCGGGGCATTGAGCACAGTGTTAGTGCCATGACGGCAGGGGCGGCACCTCCTGCTTCTGTCATTGCGGCAATGGAAGCAATGAATTTCAGTGTTACCCATGCATACGGATTAACAGAAACCTACGGACCGTGCGTAGTTTGCGCTCCCAAGGAAGAGTGGCAAGATCTGGAGATTTCGGAGCGGGCTGAATACCTGGCCAGACAAGGGGTCAGGGCACCCCTGCAGGATGAGCTGATGGTTGCTGATCCGCAAACAATGGCGCCGGTTCCCAAAGATGGAAAAACCATGGGAGAAATTTTTATGCGAGGTAATCTTGTAATGAAAGGTTACTTGAAAAACCCGCCCACCACTGAGGAAGCATTTTCCGGGGGCTGGTTTCATTCCGGTGATCTAGCGGTCTGGTATGAAGACGGCTATGTTCAGATAAAAGACCGCTCCAAGGATATCATCATCTCCGGCGGTGAAAATATTTCCTCGCTTGAGCTGGAATCTGTATTGTTCAAACATCCAAAAATTCTGGAAGCGGCGGTGGTGGCAGTTCCTGACGAGAAGTGGGGTGAAGTGCCCTGTGCTTTCGTAAGCCTGAAAAACGGTCAGGAAATGACCAGTGAAGAATTGATTGTCTACTGTCGGGAAGAGCTGGCGGGTTTCAAAATTCCAAAGAAAGTGGTTTTTGGCCCAATCGATAAAACTTCTACCGGCAAGGTGCAGAAATACCTGCTAAGGGAAAAGGCGATACAGGTACTCTAGGGATTCCCTGGCAGTCAGGGTTTAAATAAGTTGACCTGCTATTCAAGGAAACATAACCTGCGGGATTACGTTATGGATATTTGAAAATCAGATAGATAAACTTGAATAGAATCACTTGAACTAAACTAAAAGCCCAGCAACATGGAAGGAATTTATGTTATGAAAACGACTTTAAAGATTATATTTGCCAGTACAGCGATGTTTATTGCCGGTTTGGCGGGTGCAGCCGATGCGCCGGAATCCATTACGGTTACCAGTAGTGCATTTAACAATCACGGCACGATCCCTTTGGCAAATACGGCCTATGGAGACAATCAGTCAATCGTCGTTAACTGGGCTAATTTACCCTCTGGTACTGTTGAGTTGGCCTTGATTTGCGACGATCCTGACGCGCCTATGCCCCAGCCATTTGTACATTGGGTCGTCTACAATATTCCAGCCACCGCGGCTGGTTTGCCCGGTGGCATGCCCGGTGATGCCAGCCCCAATCTCCCGGGTCTTCCAGGTTTAACTAATGGATTGAGTGGGATTCGTCAGCCTGGTTATTTTGGTCCGCGTCCGCCAGTAGATGGCAAAGCACACGCGTATCACTACAGAGTCTATGCGCTGGACGCAGATCTGGATTTGCCGGAAGGCCTGAATAAGAGCGAACTTCTGGAAGCGATGGAAGGACATGTGCTGGCAACAGGTATGTTGATGGGACATTATCAAAGAACAGAATAATACCTGATCAAGTCAGGGTATTTAAAACACAAATAAAGCGGCTCGGGGCTGAAACCCCGGGCCGCTTTATTTTTGATATAAAATGGGCTGATCCACCGGCCAATATTATATTTCCTTTCATTGCTTGCCAGCTTGTTACCGAGTAGCTCTCCTTGGTAGGATTCAGCTGGTTAATACGCGGATAATTCAGATTTCATAATTCACTACAGGATAAGAAATTAAATGACTCGACGACGTAGTGCTTCATCCCTTTTTAGAATCTTAATAACTATGGCTACCTTGCTAATAGTTGTCGTTGGTTACGCAGCCAGCGCCACTGCCCAGACCGGGCGGGTTGTTGAGTCTGACAGCCATCGGTTTACGGAGCTTGCTGATGGTGTCTGGCATGCGGTGGGTACCGGCAGTATTCACGTGATGAGTAATGTAATGGTACTTGTGGGCGAGTTCGACACCCTGGTAGTCGATTCTCATGTGACACCCTCAGCAGCCCGATCATTGATAGATTCACTCCCGGTAATAACGGATAAACCGGTTCGCTACCTGGTTAATAGCCATTACCATTTTGATCATGCGCATGGCAACCAGGTGTTTCCCAGGGATGTTGAGATTATCGGGCATAGTTT
>JAESQX010000225.1 GCA_016764875.1 Gammaproteobacteria bacterium | reverse complement strand
GGAGGTATGGTGGTCACCCCCACCGCCTCTATAAAACAGATCCGCCATACGGATCTGGTAATAATTCCGGGGCTATGGGGATCTCCACTCAAAACATTACGCAAGAGTGAAACCCTGATCAGCTGGTTGCAATCATGCCATCTCAACGGAAGCAAACTTTGCAGCATCGTTAGCGGAAGCTATTTCCTGGCGGAGGCCGGATTGCTGGATGGACATACGGCCACCACACACTGGTACTATTTTGATGATTTCCACAGGCGCTATCCCAGGGTAAAACTGGACCGAAAACGATTTATTACGCTGGATAATGACCTGTACTGTACCGGCAGCGTAAATGCCGCAAGGGATGTGATGTTGCACCTGGTAGAACAGCTGTTTGATGAGACCATTGCCAACGAAGTTGCCAAGCATTTTACCCATGAGATCAAGCGCTCCTACGAATCCAGGCTATTGGGATATCTGCAACACGACACCCACCACGATGAGCAGATCATTAAAGTCCAGGAATGGTTGCAGGATAATTATCAGCAGGGCATACAGTTTGATAACGTGGCAGAGCAATTCAAGATGAGTGTCCGATCCTTGAACCGCCGTTTCAAAACTGCCGCCAATCTGACGCCCTTACAGTACCTGCAAGAAATTAGGATCGAGCATGCCAAAGAGTTATTAAAACAAAGTAACCTGGCCATCGCTGAAGTCAGTTATGCGGTCGGGTATCAGGACAGCAGCTATTTCGGCAGCCTGTTCAAAAAAACTGCCAGCGTTACTCCGGCTGAATACCGCTCCCTGGTAAGAAGCAAAGTTTTCAAGGTAGAGGAATAGGATTACCAAGCTGATGAAAATATTGTGGCCCCTGGATTTGCCGCGCTGTCTTATTCCCGGCCAGCCAATCGTGCCTGACCCTTTCGATATTCCATTTACTCGCCTGGCCCACCGCGTTAGAGTGATGCACCGTCGATTGCCATTAAAGGATCCTTACAATGAGGCTTATAAAAACAAGCAATACTCGAATCTGCCATGCTGTCGTTTCTTATTTTTCGCTCCCTATATTCCTGTTTCTGCCCACCCTGCTATTGGCCCAGGATTTCGCTAACGTCGAAATTACCACCACGGCGGTACGAGACAATATTTATATGCTTCAGGGCAGTGGAGGCAATATCGGCGTGTCCATCGGCGATGACGGCACCCTCATTGTGGATGATCAGTTCGCGCCGCTCTCCGACAAGATCGCGGCCGCTATCGC
This sequence comes from Gammaproteobacteria bacterium, assembly GCA_016764875.1. Taxonomy (GTDB): domain Bacteria; phylum Pseudomonadota; class Gammaproteobacteria; order Pseudomonadales; family Pseudohongiellaceae; genus NORP240. The sequence goes on along the minus strand of JAESQX010000225.1, from coordinate 6,647 downwards.
TGAGCTAACCGAGCATCCGGTGACATTTGTGGTCAACTCCCACTTCCATTACGATCATTCTGACGGTAACGAGAACTTTGGCCGGGCCGGTGCCTACATCGTCGCCCAGGACAACAGCCGTCGGCGTATGGAGTCTACCCAGGTACTAGCGGGAAGCGGACGAGTGCAGGAACCTTATGACGAAGTTGGTCTACCCACGATTACGTTTTTCGATGCGATGCGATTCTACTTTAATGGCAATGCTATCGATCTCATCAATACCGGCAATGGCCACACCGACGGCGACGCACAAATTTACTTCCGGGGAGCCAATGTCATTCACACCGGCGATATGTTCGTGCGCTACGGCCTGCCATTCATCGATCACTCCAACGGCGGCTCTATGGATGGCATGATCGATGCCCTGTGGAATATTGCCGGCCTGATTGATAACGACACTATCATAATTCCCGGCCACGGCCAGTTATCAACTCGCGATGATCTATTGGACTATCGCAATATGCTGGTAGTTATCCGTGGCAAACTGGAGCAGGCGGAGGTTCAGGGCCTGTCCCCGGATGCAATGCTGGCCACTGAACCGGCTGATGGATTTGCGCAACCAAATGACAACACTACCGACTGGTTACTACGAGCCTACGGGGAGTACACCGGGCCGTAAATTAAAATACAAATAAAACCAATAGCCGGTTTTTAACTGCTAACTTGTTTGAATTTAGCCAGTTGCTCGGGGGTTGCTTCGGTCTGGTACCTGGCCTTCCACTGGTCATACGGCATCCCGTATACAACCTTTCTGGCCTCATCATAATCAATATCTACCCCTCTGGCCGCCGCTTCAGCCCTGTACCATTTCGATAGGCAGTTGCGGCAAAAACCGGCCAGGTTCATCAGGTCAATATTTTGCACATCCTTGTTGGCATCCAGATGCTGCAACAGTCGTCGAAATGTTGCAGCCTCCAGTTCCAGTTTCTGTTGTTCGTCCAGGTTCATTTTTGTTTCCAACGCCCCTTAGGGGCCAGTCATATATTCTTGCTGCTCGCTATCCATTTCAGCCAATGCCTCGCCTTCGACACCTTCAGGAACGTCAGCGCGGTGTTTTTTATCAACGGATTTAAGTTGTCTTTCAGCCGCATTGAAGGCGTCACGAATAGCGACATATAGATCTTCATGGGCATGATTGTCATGCTGTTCCTGATTTACCCTCACTTCTATCTTGGTAGTATGAATTTCCAGTCCGACCGAGTACACCTTACCTTTATGATGGTTGTTGTGAGGAGAATCCAGAACCACCCGACCTGTAAGAATTTGATCGCAAAATCGTTCAAGTTTTTCTATACGTTTGTTAACAGCGTCCATGATGGCATCAGATTGATCGATATTATGAAATACAACTTGAAAATCATTAGTCATGTATTTAATTCTCCGCTAATTCGTTTTTTTAAAGAAAAGACAGACGGTTTATGTAGATACAGTGATTGTCACCTCCGGTGGTTTAAAAAATGATCATACTCCCTCAGCATTCAAGGCCATTCTACTAATTCTGCCGCTCGTTTGGCTGGCCTATATCAAGAATTAGCGACCTTGATGGCCTAAAGATACCCCTTTATAAACGCTTTGTCTAAACCTGGAAACACCAATGCCAGGGTTCGTAAGTAATGCCATAGGGGTTGTCTTCAGGGAAACTCAGGGTAAAGCCGAACCCCCTCGCCCTTTTATTAAGCCATTGATATGCGGGTGTTTTTTCAAACTCTACCTCAAGAGCCCTGCAATTATCAGTGCTGAGATCAACAGCCCTGCCGCTATGGTGCTCACTGTATCCGGGCGCTGCAATAACCTTCAGAATGTCAGTAATTTGCTGGCCTTGTGCGAGTTTTTTCTCAATCAGGTCTCTCTGGTAGTCAAGTCCACGAAAGGCCGAAATAAGGAGCAGATTCAGGCCATCCAGCCTGGCTGCCTGACTCATGGATAGCCAGGCTTCGTGGGCAGCCCGGGTTAACTTCTGTGGTCGCTGGTAATAATCGGGTTCGGTATCAACCAGATCATCCGGTTCGATGTACAGCGGTAACTTGCAGGCATCCCGGTAGCTATCCGGGATACCAAGATCCCGATGCAGCTGAATAATCCGGTCCAGGAAGCTATCCGAAACATCCGACAAACTGTCTATCTCCGCCTGCTCTGGCTAACGGGGATAGCTGTCGTAAACTGTCTCGATCCAACGCTGTGCGGTGATGAATCGAGCCCCCCAGGAATCAAGACTGGGATCCAATCCTTCAGCCACGATTTCTTCCTTACTCATTCGCTGCGACTTCTTGACTCGAATCTGGGTCGAGGTATCTTTAAGCACATTATAGAAAGCCAGCAGATCGGCCTTGGTCCCCAGAGGACCGTGCCCGGGGATAACAGCCGTATCGTCATCAATCCAGGACAGGGCTCTCTCCACATTACTTAGAAAACCCTGTACTGTCCCGCCATTGGCCATGTCTATAAAGGGAAAGGCGCCATTGAAAAAATGGTCACCCATGTGAATTACATTGGACTGCGAGAACATAACAACACTGTCAGTGTCGGTATGCCCGGCGGGCATATAGATAAGAGTGATATCCTCACCATTAAAATGAACCGTAACATCATCGTCGAAGGTTACTACCGGCAAAGCAATTGCCGGCGCATTTTCACTGACCATTCTGAGCCGTGAATTTTCATGAGCAATAATAATGCTGCTGGCACCAAATTCCACATTACCGCCGGTGTGATCTCCGTGAAAATGCGTATTAAGCAGGTACTTCGGAGAGTCTGAACCCAGAGCCGCCAGAGCAGTTTTGATTTTGCCAGCCAGGGGGGCGAATTGATCATCAATAATAAGCAGACCATCGTCTCCGGCGGACACCCCAATGTTGCCACCTGATCCAATCAGCATGGAAACATTGCCGGCCACGGGAATAGTTTCTATGGTGACATTGGCAAAGCGATCATTTTGGGCAAGGCCCTCAGTAGCACTCAACAACAGTGCTGTGGTTACCAACCAAGCCGAATATTTTTGTAAGCCTCGCATAATTCCTCCTCAATCCAAGTGATTTGGGGAACCTCTGTCTATTTAGAACATCCCCCAACTGTCGCTCAATGCTATGAGGGCCGCCACATTTATGCAAGTAGGTCGATGGTAATTAGTTAGCGATGAGTACAGTAATCAACTCTCCATACAAGTTATGCAATTAATTGGCCGTATTGCCATGCCAACTGTCTATAATGACCTGCCGTATTTTGGCGTAAATAGCTATATTGCCTGCACCGAGGCAGTTACAGGATAAAACAGTTTATGGCCAATCTACCGCTTATCGTTGGTTTCGGAGGTATTAATCCTGCTGGACGAAGCTCAGGGCATCATGGTTATCGCCGCCTGGTTATAGACCAGCTCCCCCGACAAGAAGCTGCAGCCACTCGCGCCAGCCTCGCCAGCGTTATGGGGCTGATTAAAAAGAGTACGCATTCCTGGCAGAACAGTGATGGCGACAATATTGATCTGGAAACCTATCTGGACGAAATCGCTCCTCAGCTTTACGACCACACGTTAATTCGTTGTCTGGAGAACAACCTGTTTGATCCCCGGCACCTTCTGTTTCACAAGCACGTAAGCTTGAGTGGTAGAGCCGATCAACCGATAGAATTCATGCTCAACAAGAAACATCTACCGGAGGTACTTCCCCCTGGCTGGCAAGTGGTAGCGGATGCTGACAAACACAACAAGCTACACGTATTGGTCAGTGATAATTTTGATGTGCTGCTGCAATGTCACCGCGAATCTCTGGTTAACAGTGCGGGACAACTTCCCAGCGGATTTGACCCTGGTTCTACCTACACATCCCGTAACCATCCACGGGGCCTGCAACTGACTGTTTATGGTGCCTCTGATGCCATTAATTCATTGGGCATAGATTGGCAAACAGTAAAAGACAACGTAGCACCAGACCAGATCAGCGTTTATGCCGGAAGTGGCCTGGGTCAGCTGGATTACAATGGTTTAGGTGGCATGATGCAAGCCAGGCTTCTGGCTAAAAAAGTATCCTCCAAACAGCTTCCCCTTGGCTATGCAGAGATGCCGGCTGATTTTATAAACGCCTATGTTTTAGGCAATCTCGGGTCCACCGGTACCAACGTCGCCGCCTGCGCCACTTTTCTTTATAACCTCAAACAGGGTATCAGGGACATCCAGATGGGCACCCAGCGAGTAGTCATTGTCGGCACCAGTGAAGCACCACTTATGCCAGAGATTTTTGATGGTTTTGCCACTATGGGGGCCCTGGCCGATGATAATAAGCTGCGGAAACTGGATAACCTGGAAGCCTCCCAGCCGCCGCTGCACAGAAAAGCCTGCCGACCATTTGGTAATAACTGCGGCTTTACCCTGGCGGAATCTGCCCAGTTTGTGGTCCTGTTCGATGATGAACTGGCCCTTGAGCTAGGTGCCAATATTTATGGCGCCGTCAATGAAGTATTCGTCAACGCCGATGGTTTCAAAAAATCCATTGCGGGCCCAGGGCCGGGCAACTACATCACCATGGCCAAAGCCGCCGCCGCCACGAAAAATTTAATTGGTGAACGAGGCCTACAGCAACGTTCCTACGTACAAGCCCATGGCACCGGTACTCCGCAGAATCGCGTCACCGAGTCACACATTCTGAACCAGGTTGCAGGAGCCTATGGCATTCCCAACTGGCCGGTTTCGGCGGTGAAATCCTATGTCGGTCACTCCCTGGCCAGTGCCGCCGGCGATCAATTGATGGCAAGCCTGGGCGTCTGGGAGTACGGTTTTATACCGGGTATTAATACCATCGACTCTCTTGCTGACGATGTTCACAACGAGAACCTGGATATTCTGATGCAGCACAAGGAAGTAGATCCGAAAGCAATGGATGCGGTACTTATTAATTCAAAAGGATTTGGCGGGAATAATGCAACAGCATCTATTCTGGCGCCCCATATCGTGGAAGAAATGCTTGCACACAAACACGGAGCAGATACCTTAACCCGATACCAGCGCGCTCGTGAGCAGACCCTCGAAAATATCAATGCCTACGACGAAGCCGCTATCGCTGGTAACGTACAATCCATTTACCGATTCGGTGAAAATGTCCTGGATTCAGGTGCGGTAGATCTAAATCAGCAACGAATCAAATTCGACGGAATAAAAAACCCGGTTAGCCTGGATGTACCGAATAGCTACGATGAGTTTGGAAAATAAGAGAATCACTGAACAATTATTCAGTGGCTCTCCAGGTAACATTCAGCTGATGCTTCTCGATACGGGATTTCCATTCGGCCGGCCCAGTCTGATGCACCGAAGTTCCGTTAACATCAACCGCCACCGTAACCGGCATATCCTCCACTTCAAATTCATGGATGGCTTCCATGCCTAACTCTTCGAAGGCGACAATTTTTGATTTGCGAATTGCCTTTGACACAAGGTAGGCTGCTCCGCCTACAGCCATCAGGTACACAGCACGATGTTTCTTGATGGCTGCAATTCCCACCGGACCCCTTTCTGCTTTACCAATCATGCCTAACAGGCCGGTCGCCTGTAGCAGCGGTTCGGTAAATTTGTCCATACGGGTTGCTGTGGTTGGCCCAGCAGGGCCGATTACTTCATCTCGTACCGGGTCTACCGGGCCGACGTAATAAATGAATCGATTTCTTAGATCAACACCGTTGGGTAACGGCTCCCCTTTTGAGAGCAATTCAATCATGCGCTTGTGAGCCGCGTCCCTGCCGGTCAGCATTTTTCCTGACAGCAATAGTGTGTCACCTGGCTCCCAGGTAGCTATGTCTTCACGGGTCACTGTATCAAGATTGACTTTTTTGGCCCTTGGTCCCACGTCCCAGCTTATTTTGGGCCACTCATCCAGCGCAGGTGGTGTAAATTCTGCTGCCCCGTCTCCGGCAAGGGTGAAGTGTACGTGTCTGGTGGCAGCACAGTTGGGAATCATAGCCACTGGCAGTGACGCGGCGTGAGTGGGGTAATCCAGAATTTTTACATCGAGTACCGTGGTTAAACCTCCCAGTCCCTGAGCACCAATACCCAGGGCGTTAGCCGCATCCATTATTTCCAGACGCAATTCCTCCACCCGGTTGCGTGGTCCCCTGTCCCGTAGTTCATGAATATCTATGGAGTCCATCAGTGATTCCTTGGCCAGCAAAACAGCCTTCTCCGCCGTGCCTCCAATACCGATGCCCAGTATGCCAGGAGGACACCAGCCTGCTCCCATGGTGGGCAATGTTTTTGCAACCCAGTCAACAATGCTGTCGCTGGGGTTTAACATGGCCAGCCTGGCCTTATTTTCAGAACCACCGCCTTTGGCTGCCAGCTTTATTTTTACTTCACTACCAGGCACCAATTCCATGTGGATAACGGCCGGCGTATTGTCCCCAGTATTTTTCCGGCTATCAGCCGGGTCTGACACAATAGAAGCCCTTAATATATTGTCTGGATTCAAATAGGCACGTCTGACACCTTCATTAATCATGTCGGCAATACTCAGGTCACCTTGCCACTGCACGTCCATACCAATCTTCATAAATACCGTAACGATTCCAGTATCCTGACAGATAGGCCGCTTACCTTCGGCGCACATGCGTGAATTGATTAAAATTTGCGC
>JAESQX010000224.1 GCA_016764875.1 Gammaproteobacteria bacterium | reverse complement strand
TTCTCCTGGTTGTTAGCCAGCGCAATAGTTATTGAAATTAAAAAAGCGAATTAATAGTAGTACTGATGCTGAGAGTTAATTAATGAAAAACACGTCACTATTTTCCGCCACCGGTCTGGTTTCAATCGCGGTATTTATGCTTTTGTCGGTACTGGTAATAAGTCTTTTACCGTCGGTCAGGATCGATTTGACCGAAGACAATCTTTACTCTCTTTCCGATGGCACCAGGAATATAGTTTCGAACCTGGAAAAACCCATCGAGATGATTTTTTTCTATTCCGATGAAGCAACGCAGGATGTCCCCCAGATTCGTAGCTATGCAACCAGGGTGCGGGAATTGCTTCGCGAGATCGTTTTAGCCAGTAACGGTAACCTGACGTTCAACGTGGTAGACCCGGAGCCTTTTTCAGAAGAAGAAGATCTTGCGGCCGGGTTCGGGATGCGGGCTGTACCCATAACACAAGGCGGTGAAGCGGTTTATTTCGGCCTGGTTGTAGCTGAGGCGACGGAAAATGGAGCAGGACCTGTTGCGGGTCGTGTTTCTGAAACCATCCCTTTGATTCGCCCTGACCAGGAAGAGTTTCTTGAATATGAGATTATGAAACTCATTACCCAGGTAGAGACTCCGGATCGGCAAGTTGTGGGCCTGCTGACTGAGCTTGAGGTTGATGGTGGATTTAATCAAAGCGTTGGGCAGCCGACTTCGCCCTGGATGGTTATGGATATCATTCGTCAACTTTACGAAATCAGGCGGATTGATATTGCCAGCGGGGAGATCGACGAGGAGATCGATATTCTATTTATCGTTCATCCAGAAGGTCTTTCAGACCAAATGTTATATGCAATAGATCAGCACATATTGCGCAATGGCAAAGCAATAGTCTTTCTTGATCCCAATGCAGAGTCGATGATTGAGAGATCCCAGTATGGCAATATGGTTCCTGCCGGAATGGCATCTGATCTGCCGGGGTTATTAGCTGCCTGGGGTGTAAGTTACGACAGTAGCAAGGTTCTAACCGATAACGATTTCGCCCTGAGCGTCATGCTGGGGCAGGGCTCACGGCCAGTTGCTCATCTGGCCATGCTGGGAGTTCCTCGAGCGGGTTTGACGACTGATGATGTAATCACCAGCAGACTGGAATCAATCAATATTTCCTCGGCCGGAGCTGTCAGCAAGGCAGAGGGAGCAAGTACCACATTTGAACCATTAATACTTTCCAGTAGTAATGCCATGTTAATGCAAGGCACCCTGGTTCGAGATATTACAGATCCCTCGGTATTGTTTGATGAGTTTGAGTCAGAGAATCAGAATTATATTATTGCTGCCAGGATAAGTGGTGCAGTTAATACCGCATTTGCCGAAGGTGCCCCGGTTGTAGAGGAAACCGAGACGGACGAAACAGAAGGCTCTACTGACGGCACAGATGAAAATGCCACGCCTGACGTCGTGGAGACAGAAGAAGAGGAAGAAATAGAAACAGCGGAGCCTCGGGAACACCTGGCGTCTTCCAGTGGCGACGTTAATATAGTTATCGTTGCCGATACTGACCTGTTGGGCGACAGGTTATGGGTCCAGGTATCACAGTTTCTCGGGCAGCGGATTCCACAACCTTTCGCCAATAATGGAGATTTCGTTGTAAACGCGCTGGATAATTTAAGTGGCGGTGCCGACCTTGTCAGCATTAGAAGCCGGGGTGTTTACTCGCGCCCTTTTACCCGGGTAATTGAGCTTCAGCGTGAGGCAGGTGACAGGCTACGGGAACAAGAGTCGGAATTAATGGACTCTCTGGCAGAAACACAAGAGACTCTGGGTCGGCTGAGCCAGGGTGAAGACGGCGAACCCATTTTGCAGATTACATCCGAAGTACAACAGGAAATTGATCGTGTTAATGCCCAGATTCTAAACACACGGCGCAATTTTCGTGATGTTCAATATCAACTGAACGCTGATATTGAAAGGCTGGGAACAACTCTCAAAGTAGCTAATACTATCCTGATACCATTTCTACTTACTGTACTGATGCTGGTATTGAGCTACCTGCGAGCGAAGCGACGTAAACAACATTCTGCTACAGCAGCATAAGTAAACAACCGGTCAGGACTTGTTATTCGAATCTGACCGGTGGCGTGGAATGCTTACGGTTATATGGGTACCCTTGCCGAGTTCACTTTCAATTTCAATTTTCCCGCCATGGGCTTCGCTGATAAGTTTGCACAAATATAATCCTAAACCGTATCCGCCGGTATTCCTTTGCCGGGCACTGTCAGCTCGATAGAAGGGCTCGGTAATTTTGTCCAGGTGCTCAGCTGCGATGCCTTCGCCCTGGTCTATGATTTCTATGGTACAGGTATCGGTCATGAATTCGACTTTCACATTGATGGGTTTCCCCTGCCCATGACGTATAGCATTATTCAACAAGTTGGTAACCAGCAGCCGGATCCGCAATTTGTCCAGGGTAACTTCTTCATCGGAATCCGGGCCCTGGAATGTGATCGTGCCTTCATAGCCAATAACACCGAAAACCACGGATTCAATAAAAGATGAAAACTCAACCGGTTCTTCAACCAGGGCGGAGTGCTGGTTGTTGAGTCTTTCAGCTTCCAGTAGATCTGAGATCAACAAATCTATTTCTTTTATATCATCATTGAGATTGTCCTTGATACTGCCATCATCCATAAATTCGAGTTGTAATTTGGCGCGGGTGATCGGGGTACGCAGTTCATGACTGATTGCCATCAGCAGTTGTCTCTTTGCTTCCAGCATTGATTGAAGAGAATCGGCCATCAGGTTAACGCTCTTGGTCAGTTCCCCCAGTTCGTCCTGTCGTTGAGTGTAAACGCGGTAGCTCAGGTCACCTTTTTGGATTTTCTCTGCGCCTTCTTTCAACAGTCGAACCGGAGCCAATAGGCGGTTAACCGTAAAATAATTCAGAAATAAAACAATGGCGGCAATGGCGAGACCAAAATAAAGAATGACATAGCTGAAGTCATTTGAAATCAGGGAACGTTGATGCATAAAGAACTGATAGGCATCCCGGTTGACTACAATAATGTCCTCATCGTTCCATCTTCTAATTTCAGCATCACCCGACAAAGCCCGGTCGAACTCCGAGAGTTCTACGGCAAGACGATAGTCATTGTCAGAGCGCCATACCATATCGGGGTGTTCTATGCGGATTGTCCAATCCAGATCCTGGGCAAGTAATGCGGCGCGTTCAAGGTCGGGAGGAGTGCCGATATCATCAATAATAGATTCGATGTTGCGGACGAAGAAATCAGGTATTTCTACAATCTGATTATTATTTATTTGATTCAATTGTTGCAGCGATACATAAATGATCGCGAAAATCAGGATGACGGTAATGCCGAATATCAGTAACAGGCGTACAAAAAGGGAACGCCGTACCTGGCTGACAAGGGGTATCACTTATGTGCCCCGACAAAAGTATAGCCACGTCCCCATACAGTTTTAATAAACCGTGGTGTTTTGGACGTGTCTTTTAACTTATGTCGTAGGCGACTGACCAGTGTATCTACAGCTCTTGAAAACAGTTCCGCATCAATACCCCGTAACCGGTTCATGAGTTCATCCCGGGTAAAAGTTCTGTTGGGGGACTGCATAAATAATAGTAATAATTCGTATTCCATCGTCGTGAGTTCCAGTAACTCACCATCAAGTTTGGCCTCTCGTCTGCTTACATCGATTTCCAGGCCATTGATCGGTTTTACTTCCGCGCCGCGATCTCCATCATCACTGGTGCGCCGAAGGATATTGTGGATTCTTGCCACCAGTTCCCGAGGTTCAAAGGGTTTTGGCAAATAGTCATCAGCACCCAGTTCCAGTCCCACAATACGGTCCGTGACTTCGGCATGGGCTGTCAGCATCAGAATAGGGAGTTGGCCATAGATTGATGACTTGGCCCGAATTTCACGGCAGACTTCAAAACCGTCTTTTTCAGGAAGCATCACATCAAGAATCAGCAAATCAGGCTTGAGTCGTTTTAGCTGTTCAAATCCTCTTGATGGTGTGTGAGCCACATGTACTGACATGTCGTAGCGCTCAAGATACTGGGTAAGCAATTGCCCCAGTTTTTCATCATCATCAATGATCAGGATTTGCTTCATGACAACTTCTCGTATAAGTCAGTAAAGGTCTGAATACTAATTGGTTATAATCATATACTTAATCAGAGGTTCCGTACATCAGGCCCAGAGCCAGTAAAGCCATACATGCAAAATTCATGATTACACTAAATAACGCCGTGCTCCAGCGAGGCCCAAAACTCCTTCTTGATGAAGCTAACCTGATAATCCACAGTGCGCAGAAGGTTGGAATTATCGGCCGCAATGGTAGCGGTAAAACCAGTCTGTTCACCTGCTTGATGGGGAAACTTCAGCTTGATCAGGGTAGCCTTGGCATGCCGGAGAATTTGCGAATTTCCTATATGCACCAGGAGACTGGTGGCTCCACCAGAAGCGCCGTGGAGTTTGTAATAGACGGAGACAGGCACTACCGCACACTTGAACAGCAGCTGGTGCAAGCCGATGCGGCGGATGATCAGAACGAGGTTGCCCGCCTGCATGGAGAATTGGATATCCTTGACGGATACACCGTAAAGTATCGGGCCGAGCAACTGTTATCCGGCCTGGGATTCAAGCCCCAGGATTTCAACAACAGCGTATCAAGTTTTTCCGGCGGCTGGCGAGTTCGCCTGAACCTTGCTGCAGCACTCATGTGTCCATCGGATCTTTTGTTACTGGACGAACCAACCAATCACCTTGACCTGGAAGCAACACTCTGGCTTGAACAATGGTTGATTCAATATCCGGGCACTCTACTAATGATCTCTCATGATCGGGAGTTTCTCGACAAGATAGTTAAATATGTAGTGAGTTTCGAGAACAGGAAGTTACAGCTTTATAAGGGAAATTACAGTGCCTATGAAAAACAACGGGGGGAAAGACTTGCCCTCGAACGTGCACTGTTTGAAAAACAACGACGGCGACGAGCCGAGATAGAGAGTTTCGTGGCTCGATTCAAGGCTAAAGCTTCCAAGGCAAAACAGGCTCAGAGCAGGCTTAAGGAATTGCAGCGGATGGAGGAAATAGTGTTGGCTCATATTGATTCACCATTTCGATTGCGCCTGCCAGAACCGGATTACCTGCCAGACTACCTGCTCGGACTTTCCCGGGTAAGTATAGGATTCACCACTCCCCTGGTTACTGACATTAATTTCAATATTCAGGCATCTTCCCGCATTGGTTTACTTGGTTTTAATGGCAGCGGGAAATCCACCTTGCTGAAGGTTCTGGCCGGCGAGATGAAGCCCCTCTCCGGTGAAGTCACGGCAGCGAAGCGACTGCGTGTCGGTTATTTTGCGCAACATCAGGTCGACGTACTGGACAGTGATTCTACCCCCCTGAAGCTGCTTCAAGGGGTAAGTGCAGATCGAACCGAGCAGGAACTGAGAGACTATCTGGGAGGATTCGACTTCAAGGGAGACAGGGCTGAATTTACTATTGGCAGTTTTTCCGGCGGTGAAAAAGCCCGGCTGGGGCTGGCAATGATTGCCTGGCAGAAGCCCAACTTATTATTGCTTGACGAGCCAACCAATCACCTTGATCTGGAAATGCGCCATGCGTTGACTGTTGCCCTGCAGGCGTATTCCGGAGCCATGATCATTATTTCCCACGACCGTCATTTATTAAGTAATACCGTAGACAATTTCTACTCAATTCACAATGGCAGCCTGACGGCTTTTGACGGGGACCTGAACGATTATGAGCGCTGGTTACAGGCAAATGGAAACTCGGATATGCCTTCGGTAGATAGCGATGCCGCCGCGCGGCGACTGGACCGGAAAATGCAGCGTCAGCGTTCGGCAGCGCGGAGAGAACAACTGGCGCCACTTAAAAAGCAAATTGCCACTGTTGAGAAACAGGTTGAGATTCTCAATAAAGGATTGCTGAAAATTAATGACTTACTGGCCAATCCGGACTTATATGAGGATCAGAACAAGGCGAAACTCAATGATCTGTTGCGGGAACAGGGGAGTAAGAAAGTCGAACTGGAAACACTTGAAGAAAAGTGGTTTTCACTACATGAGGAAATTGAATTAGCCGAAGGATAGTCGTAATTAGGCACTGCGTGAAACAATAAAGCGCAGACAAGCAAATCGGCATTTCATCTTGAAATTTCTGAATATGCTCGCATTATTTAATGTAGGTGAGCGTAATTCGCGAAAACTATCCCAGGGGTTCTTTAGTTGTTATTTTTGATAAAGACAACGTGGTGAATACTATGATACGACAATTAGTTGTTTCTCTACTGATTCTGGTTGGCCTGGTTGCACAGCCCTCTGGAGCCCAGGATTACGCCAGTTTCAAAACGGATGATGAAGAGAACAACATTGAAATATTCAAACGCGCCAGCCCCTCGGTTGTCTTTATTACCAATTCAAGATTGGTGCGCTCGTTCTTTTCTCTAAATCCGCAGGAAGTTCCCCAGGGCAGCGGATCAGGTTTTATCTGGAATAAAGAAGGTTATATCGTTACTAATTTTCATGTAATTCAGCAAGCCAATCGCGTTACCGTGACGCTGCAGGATGGTAGCAGCTACAGTGCTACGGCTGTTGGTTTTGAACCCAGTAAAGATCTCGCGGTTCTCAAGATAGATGCCCCCCGGGATAAATTGGTGCCAGTGATGCTTGGAGACTCGTCGTTGCTGGAGGTGGGTCGCAAGGTAGTTGCCATTGGTAACCCCTTCGGGCTGGACACCACAATGACCGTCGGCGTGGTCAGTGCTCTTGGTCGCGAGATTAACTCTGTTACCCGCCGCAAGATCCACGATGTAATTCAAACTGATGCGGCCATTAATCCAGGTAATTCCGGTGGACCGTTGTTAAATTCATTGGGGCAACTTGTTGGGGTCAACACGGCTATCTACAGTCCCAGCGGTGGCAGTTCGGGTATCGGTTTCGCTATTCCGGTAAACACGGTCAAGCGCATTGTGCCTGAGTTGATTACCTATGGAGCGGTGCAGACTCCGGTATTGGGGATCAGCTTTTTTACCCAGTCACAGGCTGACTACTTTCGCCAGAATCGAGGCATTAAGGGTGTAATTGTTCTGGGTGTTGCAGACAACGAGGACCTGGTGCGGCAGGGTATGCGTGGCCTCACACAGAGTAGCAGGGGCTGGCTTCTAGGTGATGTCATTATTGGAATTGATGATAAACCCATCAGCACCGAGGATGATCTGGCTACGGTATTGGAAGGGCAGCGGGCCGGAGATCTCGTGCAAGTAATAACCAGGCGGAATAATCAGCAGTTTGAATACCAGGTGCGCCTAAGGGCTCCGTCAAGCCAGTGACAGTGGCAGGTATTTACGGGGAGCTTATCGCTGTTCGAGTTCGCGGCGGGCGTAGGCAATGGCCTTGCGCACTTGAACGGGCGCTGTGCCACCGCAATGATTCCGAGCGTTAACTGACCCTTCCAGTGTCAGGTGCTCGAATACATCGTCTTCTATTGAATCGGAGAAGCCTTGTAGTTGCTCTAACGAGAGTTCGCTTAAATCCCGGTTCTGTTCAATAGCAAAGGCCACTGACTTGCCCACTACTTCATGGGCATCGCGAAACGCTACGCCCTTTTTAACCAGATAGTCTGCCAGGTCGGTGGCGGTTGCATAACCTTGAAAGGCAGCCTTGCGCATGTTTTCCCGCTTCGCGCTGATCGCGGGCAGCATGCGGCAGTATGCTTGCAGGCAGTCTTTGACTGTATCGACCAGGTCGAAAACCGGCTCCTTGTCTTCCTGATTATCCTTGTTATAGGCAAGGGGCTGGGATTTCATCAAGATAAGTAGAGATATCAGGTGACCGGTAACCCTGCCGGTTTTTCCTCTTACCAGTTCAGGCACATCGGGGTTCTTCTTTTGCGGCATTATTGAAGAACCGGTACAAAATTTATCCGGCAAATCAATGAAATCGAAATGAGCTGATGTCCACAGAACCAGTTCTTCAGAAAACCTGGACATATGGGTTAGCAACAAGCTGGCAAAGGCGGCGAGTTCGATAACAAAATCCCTGTCGCTAACCGAGTCAAGAGAGTTACGTGTCGGGGCATCAAAGCCAAGCTGTGAAGCCGTAAATTCCCTGTCGATGGGATAGCTGGTTCCAGCCAGCGCTGCCGCGCCCAGAGGTGACAGGTTTACTCTTTTCCGACAATCCATCAGCCTGCCATAGTCACGCTCCAGCATTTCGTACCAGGCCATTAAATGATGGCCGAAGGTGATCGGCTGTGCGGTTTGTAAGTGAGTAAAACCGGGCATTATGGTGTCAGCTTCCTTTTCGGCCAGGTCCAGCAGTGTTGATTGTAATTGTGTGATAGCCGAGGCAATGGTGTCTATTTCATCCCGGACATACAATCTCATATCAGTGGCCACCTGATCATTCCGAGACCTGCCGGTATGCAGCTTTTTGCCGGTAATACCAATTTTATTGGTTAGTGCGGCTTCGATATTCATATGCACATCTTCAAGTGCCACTGACCATTCAAAATCACCCTGCTCAATTTCCTGGCGAATTAGTTCGAGTCCGCTGACTATCTGATCAGTCTCTTCGGTGTTTAAAATACCGACCTTCAACAACATTTTGGCGTGCGCAATGGAACCGTTTATATCATGCTGATATAAACGTTTATCAAAGCCCACGGAAGCGGTAAACCTTTCTACAAAGGCATCGGTGGCTTCGGAAAATCGGCCACCCCAGAGTTTGTCTATGTTCTTGTTGTTACTCATGCTTTGCTCAGCTTAACTGTCGGATCAAATTGCGCAGCGATTATAGCAATATTATTCGGACAATGACGGATAATCCCGTAAAATGAAACGGTCGCTACTGTAAGGTCACGGCGTTAAACGCAAGATGCTTTAAGTTTGCAATGGAGACTCAATGCCAGTAACCAGTTTGAAAATCGCCACCCGTAAAAGCCCTCTGGCTTTATGGCAGGCACACTATGTGAAGGATGCACTGCTGCGCGCTCATCCCGAATTGGATGTTGAGTTAGTCACCATGACAACCAAGGGTGATAAAATACTCGATACTCCTTTGGCCAAGGTAGGCGGCAAGGGTTTGTTTGTGAAAGAACTTGAACACGCCATGTTGGAGGGGCGGGCCGATATTGCCGTGCACTCGATGAAAGATGTTCCGGTTGAGTTTCCCGCCGGATTGGAGCTGGCGGTTATCTGCGAACGGGAAGATCCTTCCGACGCCTTTGTATCCAATAACTATCTGTCATTTGCATCACTGCCCGAGGCTGCCCGGGTTGGAACTTCCAGTTTTAGACGTCAATGCCAGATTCGAAAATTAAGACCTGATCTGAAAATACACGATCTACGCGGAAACGTGGGAACCCGGCTGGGGAAACTGGATGGAGGCGAATATGACGCCATCATCCTCGCCTCTGCAGGATTAATCAGACTGGGATTAAGCGAACGCATTAGACAGCGGCTGGCTTTTTCCGACTGCCTGCCTGCCGTTGGCCAGGGCGCGGTTGGAATCGAATGTCGCAGTGAAGATCGCGAAGTGCAGAGTCTGTTGTCCTGTTTGCACCATGAAGACACGGCGGTAAGAGTTTGCGCCGAAAGAGCGGTTAATAATCGTTTGCAGGGAGGCTGTCAGGTTCCATTGGCAGCCTTCGCTGAGTTAGAGAACGATACTTTGCACCTTATTGGCCGGGTTGGAAATCTGGATGGGACACAGCTACTTGAAAGTAAGGGAAGCGCAGACCGAGGGGAGGCCCGGCAGCTGGGAGAAAGGATTGCCGAAGATCTCCTGGCACAGGGTGCCGACAAGATTCTCGCCGCATTGCGGTAAAGACCTGCTTTGGCATGTGACTTCACCGAATTGCAAGTGGAACAATAGATGATTCAGAACCAGTTACTGACAGGGCTCACTGCGTTGATCACCCGTCCCCGGGGGCAGGGGCAAAGCATCGTTGATGCCATTGCCGGCGCAGGAGGCAAGTCGGTGCAGTTTCCCCTGATGGAAATTAATCCCGTTTCAAGTGACGAGTCTGTGATTGAGCTGCGCAAACAGGTGCAGAATCTGGATCGCTATGACCTGCTTATTTTTATCAGTACCAATGCGGTGAAATTTGGATTTCAGTGGATAGATCGATACTGGCCACAGTTTCCTGCACAGTTGGAGGTTTTTGCTGTAGGCCCGACAACGGCGGCAGCACTCACAGGCCTGCCTTGCACTGTGCACAGCCCTTCTACAGGAATGCAAAGTGAGGATTTACTTGCCTTGCCGCAGCTGCAACAGGTTCAGGGAAATAAAATAGCACTGTTTCGGGGCCGCGGCGGGCGGGAACTGCTGGCAGATACATTACGCGAGCGCGGTGCGCAGGTGGACACTATTGAAACCTATGAACGAAGTATGCTTGTGCCTGAAACCGGAGAACTGTTGAATAGCATTAGCGAGAATGGCGTTAATGTCATTTGTGTTACCAGCATGCAAATTCTTGATTCTCTGTGTCATCTGGTCGATATTAAGAAGGATGGTATCGGGCTGTTACCATTGCTGGTTCCGTCTGAAAGAATTAGGGATAACGCGCGAACGGCGGGTTTTGTTAATGTGTATTGTAGCTATGGTGCCAGTGATGAGGCGATCCTGTCCGAGCTGAAAGAAATCGCCGGGTATCTCAGTAGCTGAATCGGCTGATTAACTTAACGGGAAAAACAGTGGTTGATGAATCGGAAACCCCCAGAATTCTGGAGGAATTATCCAAGAGTAACTCGGCGCCTGCTCGCAAGCGTGCAGATCGACAGAAACGCAATGCCTTAAAACGAGCATCAATAATTCTGCTAATGCTGTCACCATTGCTACTTGCGGTGGTGTTTCTGGGTTATCAGCAATGGAATCTGAGCCGGGAATTGAACCAGCTGGCCAGTGAAAATGCTCAACTGCTAGGCGTGTTGGACAATACAAGTTCCCGCATTGTGCAGCTGGAGTCGGCATTGAATGAGCAGGTTCCCTCGCCGGTATTGGACGAGTCGATTATTGAGCAATTGCGACGGGACTTCGAGACAGAACAAAATCGTTTGAATGCAGTTGTAAACGAATTGCAAAGCCAGGCCGGTGTTGTTCAGACTGATAATAATAATCGCTGGCAGTTTGCCGAAGCCGAATACTTATTGCGTATCGCCAACCAGCAGTTGCAATTGACCGGCAATACAACCGTTGCAATCTCTATCCTGGCAATGGCAGACGAGATTCTTGCTGATTCAGGTGATACGCGTGTGTTCACGGTTCGGCAGGCGCTGGGGCGAGAGCTGGCTCAGTTGCGCAGGGTTGGTGCTACCGATACAGACGGACTGTACATCAGGTTGACCAACCTTATGGAAAGCATAGATCGGATTTCCATAACCAGTTCAGTTCCGGAGTCCTACCAGGATCGGCTTTCAGAACCACCACAGGCCAACCAGGCCAGGGTAAAATCAGAGGGATCTTTGTTTGATACAAGTCTTGCTTTTCTGAGTTCAGTTTTCATCTGGCGTAAGTGGGATGATGCCCCTGATTTAATGCTTCCACCGCAACCCAGCGCCCAGATCAAGCGCAATATTCATTTAATGCTAGAACAGGCACAGTTGGCTCTGATGACTCATCAGTCAGATATCTACGTGGAAAGTTTGAGCCGATGTAAAATCTGGATAGAACAATATCTGGCAGATACGAGTGAAGACAGCTCATCTCTGGTACAGGAGCTGGACAGTCTATTGGCTATCCGGCTAAACCGAGAGATGCCGGATATATCCCAGTCATTGAATCTGATGCGACAGCTCAATGGCAGTGGCTCGGATAATTCCACCGTCGGCACACGCTAGTAAAACGCCACTGATAGCGGATCTACTCGAACAACTATGGTCAAACTGTTTACATACACCTTACTGGCGATAGTCACCGCACTGGTGGTTACGCTGTATCTGGATATTCCCAATGACCCTGGCTATTTGTTAATTGCCTGGCGCAATTACACGTTTGAAACGAGCCTGTTCGCGCTGGTGGTTTTGCTGGTGGCACTTCTGGCTGCGGGCCGTCTTGTGTTCATGCTGTTGTCCTGGGTTAATCCCTGGCACCTGGTGCGGTACGGAAGGCGTTATCGCGAAATCAGGCAAAGCAAGGCCAGGAGTAGAACCGTAGAGGGGCTGATGTATTTTGTCCGCAGTAATTGGCAATCGTCCTATAAAGAACTGTCCAGGAGTTTTCACGACGACGATGCTTCGGTAATCAATTACCTGGCTGCTGCCTACGCGGCTTTTGCCATGCACCGAAAAGATTTGTGGGAAGAGTGTCTGAATAATGCGGCACGCATTTACCCTGGATCACTCTCAACTATTAATTCTCTAAGGGCCGAACTATTGTTCAGGAGTAATCAGCTGGAACAATCGCTGGTGGTTCTGGAACAATTGAAAAAAACCTCGATCAATGACAGACATCTTCTCCGGTTACTAAAAGATGTTTATATAAAACTTGAAGACTGGGGGAAGTTACGCGATATTTGGCCGGCATTGAAAAGTAATGAAGTGGTTAACGCGGATGAGCTTGATCGGATTGACAAGCGATTATTTATTGAAGAGCTGCATGTTCTTGTAGAGGAAGTTGGAAAGAATAACAAACCTGAAGGAAGTCATTTATTATCACTTCAGAAAAAATGGAAAAAGGCTCCGCAGAATTTCAAGCGGGATGAAAAGCTTGTCAGCTACTATGTGGGTTTGTTACTCGATGTTTCCGCTAAAAAAGAGGCCGCCCGTGCCATTGAAGCCTTTCTCGGCAATAGCTGGAGTGATGCGCTTATTGAAAAATACGGCGAGGTTGATTTTTCCGATGATGCGCAGCAACTGGTTCACGCCGAGCAATGGCTGATCCAGAGGTCCGATAATCACGTGCTGTTGTTGGCGCTAGGCAGAATTTGTATGCGCAACAAGTTATGGGGCAAAGGCAGGAATTATTTCGAGAACAGTTTACGAATTTCTGCCAGCGCGGAAGTTTATGGTGAGTTGAGCCGTTTGACCAGGGGGCTGGGAGATCAGGATGCCAGTGAAAAGTATTTCGCCAGGTACAGTGAGCTGATCGGGGAGAACTTGCCGGACTTACCGATGCCGACAGCAGTGGAACAAGAAGCAGGTTAGTCCGGATAAAGTTATTGACGCGTCAGAGTTCCGCTGACGAAATTTTTAATCATTCCTGATTAAAAATACCCAGCTCATCCCAAAGCTGATCCACCCTTTGTTTAACTGATTCATCCATAGCTATGGGTGTACCCCAATCACGAGTGGTTTCACCGGGCCATTTGTTCGTGGCATCAATGCCCATCTTGGAGCCAAGGCCTGAAACCGGTGAGGCAAAATCCAGATAGTCGATTGGGGTATTATCAATCAGCACGGTATCCCTGATGGGGTCCACCCTGGTAGTTATTGCCCAGATAACATCAGACCATTGTCGAATATCAACATCGTCATCGGTAACAATAACAAACTTTGTATACATGAATTGACGCAAGAACGACCAGACGCCCATCATTATTCTTTTCGCGTGGCCAGGGTATTGCTTGTTAATGCTCACCACGGCAAGTCGGTAGGAGCAGCCTTCGGGGGGCAAATAGAAATCGACAATTTCCGGATACTGCTTTTGTAACAAGGGAATGAAAACCTCGTTTAATGCAACACCGAGCATGGACGGCTCATCCGGTGGTCGGCCCGTATAGGTGCTGTGATAGATTGGATCTTTTCGGTGCAGCAGTTTTTTTACGGTGAACACGGGAAACTTTTCTACTTCATTGTAGTATCCCGTGTGGTCACCATAAGGACCTTCTTCTGCCATGTCGTCAGGCTCAATAACTCCTTCAAGGATAATCTCCGCGCTGGCAGGCACCTCAAGGTCGTTGGTCATGCAGGCGACCAGGTCAGTTTTTTCACCCCGGAGCAATCCGGCAAAAGCATATTCGGAAAGGGTGTCCGGAATCGGGGTTACCGTTGCCAGAATTGTTGCCGGGTCAGCACCAATGGCGACGGATATAGGGAATGCTTCCCCTGGATGAGCCTGTTGCCACTCACGAAAATCAAGTGCCCCACCTCGCTGGGATAACCAGCGCATGATAAGCCGGTTGCGACCGATAAGCTGCATGCGATAAATGCCGAGGTTCTGTCGATCCTTTTTTGGACCACGAGTGATAACCAGTGGCCAGGTAACCAGTGGAGCGACATCGCCAGGCCAGCAGGTTTGAATGGGGAAAATACCAAGGTCGATGTCAGCTTCGTCGATGACCACTTCCTGGAAAGCGGCGCTGCGTTTCAGGTTGGGTTTTATATTCAAAATCTGTTTGTAATTAGGCAGGTTCTGCCAGAGGTCTTTCCACCCTTTGGGCGGGTCTGGTTCTTTCAGAAGGGCCAGCAATTTCCCCACATCACGTAGCCCGGAAATATCCTCCTGACCCATGGCGAGGGCCACCCGGCGGGTGCTGCCAAATAAGTTTGCCAGTAAGGGTATATTGCTTTTCGGGTTTTCAAACAGCAGTGCCGGACCGTCGTTTCGTAATGTCCGGTCGCAAATTTCTGTTATTTCCAGGTAGGGATCAACTTCTGTCTTGATGCGCTTTAGTTCACCATTTTTTTCAAGAAAATCTATAAATTCACGTAAATCTCGAAATGACATTGGTTAGCCTGGGGAGCGCGGATCAAAAATTCCGGGTTAGTGCCGCTTGAGTCGAGTGTTTCCTGATAAGTGCGGTGATTTTTTAATGACCTATTTTCGTCTCATGGAGTTAAAGAATTCGTCATTGGTCTTGGTCTCTTTTAGTTTATCCAAAATGAATTCCGTGGCCTGCACGTCGTCCATCGAAGTTAAAAGTTTGCGCAAGATCCACATCCGCTGCAGTTCATCTTCGGAGGTTAACAAGTCTTCGCGGCGGGTTCCTGATCGACGTACATTGATAGCCGGATAAACCCGTTTTTCCGCGATCTTGCGGTCAAGGTGTAATTCCAGATTGCCGGTGCCCTTGAATTCTTCGTAAATAACTTCGTCCATCTTGGAGCCGGTTTCAATCAGCGCGGTTGCAATAATTGTCAGGCTGCCACCTTCTTCAAGATTTCGGGCTGCGCCAAAAAACCTCTTCGGCCTTTCCAGAGCATGGGCATCAATACCTCCGGTCAGTACCTTGCCAGATGAAGGGACGATAGTGTTGTAGGCGCGGGCAAGGCGGGTGATGGAATCCAGCAGGATAACAACATCTTCCTTATGCTCTACCAGGCGTTTGGCTTTTTCAATCACCATTTCCGCCACCTGAACGTGGCGGGATGGAGGCTCATCAAAGGTGCTGGCAACCACTTCTCCGCGAACCGACCGTTGCATCTCGGTAACTTCTTCCGGGCGCTCATCAATCAGTAGAACTATCAATCGACATTCAGGATTATTCCTGGTTATTGACTGAGCGATGTTTTGCAGGATAAGGGTTTTACCCGCCTTTGGTGGTGAAACAATTAATCCTCGCTGCCCTTTCCCAATTGGTGCAACCAGGTCTATAACTCTGGCGCTCAGGTCTTCGGTGCTGCCATTGCCGATCTCGAGCGTTAACCGTTCCTGGGGAAACAGGGGAGTGAGATTTTCGAACAGGATTTTGTGTCTGGCACTTTCTGGCTTACTGAAATTGATTTCACTGATTTTTAACAGAGCAAAGTAACGCTCGCCCTCTTTGGGTGGGCGAATCTTGCCCGCTATCGTATCGCCAGTGCGCAGGTTGAACCTTCTAATCTGGCTGGGAGAAACATAAATATCGTCAGGGCCCGCCAGGTAGGAAGAGTCGGCAGATCTGAGAAAACCAAAGCCATCCTGGAGAATCTCCAGAACGCCATCGCCGTGTATATCTTCGCCATTTTTGGCATGTTTCTTCAGGATAACAAAGATGATGTCTTGTTTTCTGGTCCGGGAGATATTATCCAGGCCCATTTCGTGAGCAGTATTTAAAAGTTCTGCGATAGGTTTTTGCTTAAGTTCAGTTAGATTCATAAGTAGGTGACACTGTGGGTAAGAAAAGATGGGTTTAAATTAAAAGGAATTTCGTAGTGAGAAGTATTTTCTGGAAAAGCCATCAGGCTATTAAATGTAATAATAAAATTAATCAATCAAAAAACAATCGCTCATAACCTGGATTCAGAAGACGGCTAAAAATTTAACAAAGTCGAGAAGAGAATTGGTTGAGATGCGCTATTCTGAATTTTAGGACACTCAGTCTTTTAATGGCTGAGCATGGGTTATCATTAATTAGTGAGTCTTCGGCCTTTATACGGCCATCTTGAGATCAGTCGGATTTTTCTTGTGTTTTAGGTGGAGATCGCAATTAGTCATTGCTAATGGTGGCCAATATAAAGCGACTGATTGAATTCGTCCAGATGTTTTTACCTAATTAGAGAAATTTTTCTCTGCTACATCAATTAAGATAAGCCAATATGGCACCTATTAAACGTAATTTAAATAACGCTGTCAATAAAGGCAGAGAGCTGAGACTTTGACAGGGCTCCCACTTTTGTACCTGCCACCTCGCCATTATTAAAAATAATCAGTGTTGGAATACCGCGAATCCCGTATTTTGGCGCTGTCTGTGTGTTGGCATCGATGTCCAGTTTACAGATTTTCAATTTGCCCTCATAGTCATCAGCCAGGTCTTCCAGAACCGGTGCAATCATTTTGCAGGGTCCGCACCATTCCGCCCAGAAATCAACCAGCACCGGGCCGTCTGCTTCCAACACGTCAGGACCAAAGCGGTCGTCAGAGGTATGCACGATATTGTCACTCATCCAGGGGGTCCTTTGTTAACTTATTTATAAGGAATTGATTCAAGGATTGTACTGACTACTTTAAGGCATTGGAACCGATCTGCACGGCGGCTTCGACGGATCCGGATATGCTGCTTATAAGCTCTAGAAAAATAGAGGGGGAGTATCTCCCGCACTATGCTCTCACAATCTTCAATGCCGGCCTATGATAAGGAGAAAAATTAAGGATTCAAGCAAAACATGGTAATTAGGTTGGCCAGTTACTCTTTTAAGTTCATATCATCGGATCGAAAATCAAGGCCGTGCGTCTACCGGAAGGCTTTATTCATTGCCTGGATTGTTCAACAAGATGGCTACCTTTTTTGCAAAGTAGGTCAATATAGCGTCAGCCCCTGCGCGCTTAATGCACGAGAGGGATTCCATGGCCACGGCATTTTCATCCAGCCAGCCGTTTCTCACGGCGGCCATATGCATGGCATATTCACCACTCACTTGATAGACGAAGGTGGGCACCGCAAAATTGCTTTTGATTTTGGCAACAATATCCAGATAGGGCATTCCTGGCTTTACCATAACCATGTCCGCACCTTCAGCCAGATCCAGTGCTACCTCCTGGCAGGCTTCATCACTATTGCATACATCCATCTGGTAAGTGTGTTTGTTCCCGCTACCGAGATTCGCGCTTGAACCAACGGCATCTCGAAACGGGCCATAATAACTTGACGCAAATTTTGCCGAATAGGCAAGAATTCGCGTATAGATTAATTCTTCGTCCTCCAGGGCCTGGCGTATAGCACCGACTCGACCATCCATCATGTCGGAAGGTGCAACGATGTCTGCCCCGGCTTGTGCGTGGGATACGGCCTGTTTTACCAGGGCCTCCACAGTTTGTTCGTTCAATACATAACCATTGTCGTCAATGATGCCATCCTGTCCGTGAGTAGTGTAGGGATCAAGTGCCACGTCTGTAATTACGCCCAGATCCGGAAAGCTACTTTTTAACGCGCGCACGGCGGTTTGAACCAGTCCGTCCGGATTGTAGGCCTCGCGGCCATCTTCCGTTTTACAAGCAACCTCGGGGGAGGGGAACAGGGCAATAGCGGGTATTTTCAGTTCCACCAACTCCGCGGCTTCTTTTAACAACTCATCAATACTGAAGCGAAACATGTCGGGCATGGATTCAATTGGCTGACGCTGGTTTTCTCCTTCTACAATAAAAACCGGAAAGATAAGGTCATCGGTAGTGAGGCGGGTTTCCCGCATTAACCTGCGGCTGAATTCGTCGCGTCGCATGCGTCGCATTCGGTTTGCCGGGAATTGTCGGTTAAAATCAGCGTTGGGCACGTTTGTTCTCGTCTGTTTTATTTTAAAATTTGATTAATTGGCTAAGAGATCTCTGGCTGAATAGTTGGTGCGGCAGATTCTTACTTACATGGTTCTAAAGCCGCTTTCGGTGTAGCCATTGCACTATCTTGACAGGCTGACACATGCCTGCGAAAGTGGGACTTTACCGTGGTAATCAGCTATCGGCCAGCATGGTCAATAACTAATCGGAATTCCCCAATATTGCCTGACATGAAAGATTTTTGAATTTAGCAGGTTATATTGCAGTAGAGTTATAGCATATCGCAAATCGATAGCAAACGTAACATGGGTTTGCCCAGACTACGTGGTACCTCTGGCGGGCTCAGATCAAAATTTCCCCTTATTACGGATATCATTCCCTTGAGTAAATCCAGACTTATAATCCTCGCTCTTATTGTTGCATCTGTAGTCGCCTATTTTATTTTTGACCTGGATCGGTTTCTTACCCTTGAGTATATTCAAGGGCGCCTTGGTGCTATCGAAAATTACAAGAATGAAAACTTCGCCACCGTTGCACTTTTATATTTCTTTGGCTACATAATAGCAACGTCGCTTTCCGTTCCCGGCGCAGTCTGGCTCACTCTGCTGGGCGGTGCCGTTTTTGGATTGTTCTGGGGTACTTTACTGGTCTCTTTTGCCAGCAGTATCGGTGCGACACTGGCGTTCCTGGTTTCGCGGATCTTGTTAAAGGACTGGGTGCAGGGAAAGTTTGGCGACTATATGGCGCCAATTAATCGAGGTATTGAAAAGGATGGTAATTTTTATCTTTTCAGCCTCAGGATGGTACCAATATTTCCATTTTTTATGGTGAACCTGTTAATGGGTTTGACGCCCATTTCGGTGAAATCGTATTACTTGGTAAGCCAGCTCGGAATGTTCGTCGCCACGGTAGTATTTGTTAACGCGGGATCAGAGTTGGCTCAGATTAATTCCTTGTCTGGCCTGGTTAGCGGATCATTATTGTTTTCCTTTGCTCTGCTTGGAATCGTCCCGCTTGCGGCCAAATTTCTAATTGATTCCATTCAGAGAAACAGGGCGTTACGCGCCTACAAAAAACCAGCTCATTTTGATACCAACGTAGTTGTCATTGGTGCAGGTTCCGCTGGGCTGGTAGCGGCGTTAATTGTAGCAGGAGCAAAAGCTCGGGTTGTGTTAATAGAAAAGCATCAGATGGGAGGTGACTGCCTTAATACCGGTTGTGTTCCCAGCAAAGCCCTGATTCGCAGTGGCCGTGTCGCTTCCTATTTGAAGCAAGGTGCGCAGTACGGCCTGGATAATGTCAGCGGCGAAGTAAATTTTCGCAAGGTCATGGAGCGTGTTCAGGGTGTCATCAAGAAGATTGAGCCCCATGACTCTGTTGAAAGATTTACTTCCTTGGGTGTTGATTGCGAAATCGGAGAAGCCCGGATTGTGTCTCCCTACGAGGTTGAAGTTAATGGCAAAAGTATTAAAACCCGGTCGATAATCATCGCTACCGGGGCAAGACCCCTGGTGCCACCAATACCAGGTCTTGGTGAAATTGATTATTACACCTCGGATACCATCTGGGAGTTACGGGAGCTACCTGAGCGACTACTGGTAGTAGGCGGCGGGCCAATAGGTTGTGAGTTATCGCAGGCGTTTAATAATCTCGGCTCGAAAGTTATACAGGTTGACCTGGCGCCTCGGATAATGACGCGGGAGGATGAAGAAGTTTCGGATAAGGTGATGCAACGCTTCGCAGAGGAAGGGATTACTGTACTTGTCAGCCACAAGGTTGTTCGCTTCCACAAGGTGAATGGAGTATCCCTTATGGAAGCAGAGCACAATGGCGAAAAGGTTGAAATCGAATTCGATAAGGTATTACTCGCAATCGGTCGAAAACCCAATGTAGAAGGATTCGGCCTGGAAGAATTACATGTGCCTTTAACGAAACAGGGTACTTTGGAGGTCAATGAATATCTGCAAACTTTATATCCTAATATATACGCCTGCGGAGACGTTGCTGGACCGTATCAGTTTACTCATATGGCTTCATTTCAAGCCTGGTATGCAGCCTTGAATGCATTGGCCGGAGGGTTCAAACGTTCGAGGGTCAATTACCGGGTGGTACCCTGGGCAACTTTTACGGATCCGGAAGTAGCCAGGGTTGGGATTAATGAGCAGGAAGCTAAAGCAAGTGGGATTGCTTACGAGATAACCCGCTTCGAACTTGATGACCTGGATCGAGCCATTGCAGATCAAGAAGCTCATGGTTTCATTAAGGTGTTAACAGTTCCTGGTAAAGACAAGATTCTGGGGGTGACCATAGTGGGTTACCATGCCGGCGAGCTGATAGGGGAATTCGTTTTTGCCATGACCCATGGCATGGGGTTGAAAAAAATTGCCGCCACAACGCATATTTATCCAACCATGAGTGAAGGGAATAAATTTGTTGCCAACGCCTGGCGAAGTGCCAGGCTTCCCGAAAAACTATTTCCCTACATGGAAAAGTTCTTTCAGTGGCAGAGGAAAGAGGGAAAAGCGGGAAAAGGAAACCAAAGGATCTCTCATTAATCCTGGGCCGGTTTTCTGAACGCCATGAACATGCAAACAGCAAACAAAAAGATAAAGAAGACCTGGGCCATTTCCGGAATGCTCAACAAACCAAGAAAACGGAACTTCACTTCGGCACAGTTACCATCACCTTTCAGCAGAAAGTTCAGTGTTTCCATAAAGGGAAAATTTTCATAAATGTAGCTGAGCCCCGGGCCACAAGCTGGCACCTGATCCTCGGGTAAATGTTGAAGCCAGATCTGTCGAATTGCAAAATAACTGCCAAACACAGTCATGGCCGCTGCCACAAAGGCATAGGTTTTCTGTCCGGTCTCAGAGGGATTATGTATTGCAGATACCAGGCAGGTCACTCCACAGAAAATGACAAATACCCGTTGGGTGATGCACAGTCCGCAGGGGGATAGCAACATCACATGCTCCATGTATAACACTATGCCTATAGTGGATACACAAAGTAGAAAAATAAGCAGGTTGAGTGTTCGATTATTTGGTATTTGCATGGTGTTGTCTGATGTTCTCTTGTTCAGCGTTAATGTAAATTGTCAT
Organism: Gammaproteobacteria bacterium; assembly: GCA_016764875.1. Lineage (GTDB taxonomy): Bacteria > Pseudomonadota > Gammaproteobacteria > Pseudomonadales > Pseudohongiellaceae > NORP240. The sequence continues at coordinate 5,427 of JAESQX010000224.1, read as the reverse complement.
GGTATGTTGTGCCGAATTTTTCGGAGCTTCGTTAAATCCGGTAAGCATTCCATTCGCTTAGGAAAGACCCGAAATCCATTTTATCAGCGTCTTCAATCTCCTTCTGGCGAGCCAGAGAAACAGAACTCGCTGCTTGTAGCAGCGCAAGGTTCTTGCTATCAATTGGAGTGTTGGTAAAAAAGCGCCGGTGTTGTTCTGACAGCATCATGGCCAGTTTGTAAAAAGACTTATTTTCTTTCTCCATGGCGGTGAGTATTTTCCCCGAAGGAGTCAGGCCGGGATTTTTCACCTTCTCCAGTTGGGCATTGACGCTTGCGTAATGGGCACTTCCATTTTGAACTCCATCCATTAAACCGGCGCTGTACTTGATATCTTCCAACAGTGTGGATGCCCAGTCGGTGAGCTTAATAGCCGCACCTTGATTGGACAACTTGAGCGAAGGGTCTCTTCCGTGCTCTACCACAGCCTCGGTGTTGCGACTGATTTCAGACTGCTCCTGCTCGTTACAAGTGGGACTTTCCTGAAACAGGCAATAAAGCAAAAAAGCGTCCATGAACCTGATCTGTTCGGCATCGAGCCCCAGCGGTAAAAAGGGATTTAAATCCAGTGCGCGCACTTCGACGTATTCAATACCCTCTCTCATCAATGCTGTAAGAGGGCGTTCGCCGGGCTGCGTTGTGCGCTTGGGTCGCACTGAACTGTAGAATTCATTCTCCAGTTGCAGCAGATTGGTATTTATTTGCAGGTGTTCTCCATTAGCTTTGGCGCCGATCTTTTCATAGGGCTCGTAAGGTGTCTGAAGCGCTTCGTTGAGGCAGTCTACATAGGTATCCAGTTCGTTATAGCAAACAAATAACGATTTCTGTGCATCGCTGCTGTAACCAAGATTACCCATGCGCAGGCAAGTGGCATTTGGCAGATACAATGTTCCCTCATCATACTCCTGCAAGTTATGTTCCCTGTCGCTGGCAAAACATTTGCAGGTAACCGGTGAGGCGCCGAACAGGTAGATCAGTAACCAGCTATAGCGATGAAAATTTCGTATCAGGTGAAGATATTTTGAAGTTCGGAATTCTTTCAGGGAACCGCTATGCCCACATTGTTGCTGAAATGCTGGCCAGAATTCATCCGGCATGGAAAAGTTATAATGTATGCCGGCAATGGTTTGCATGAGACTGCTGTAGCGGTTACTTAGACCGCGGCGATATAGCGTCTTCAGTCGGCCGGTATTGGAACTTCCGTATTGTGCCAGCGGAATATCGTCAAGATCCCCTGTGGGGCATGGCATGCTGAATACCCACAGTAATTCATCGTCGACGAGATTTTGAAAGGTAAAACGGTGAAGGGCATCAAGAAAACCGAGACAGTCATCGATGCTTTCATTCGGAGGGGTTATAAATTCCAGCAACGCCTCTGAAAAATCTGTGGTGATATAGGGATTGGTCAGCGCAGAACCCAGGGCTGCCGGGTGGGGAGACAGCGCGATGCTTCCCTGGGGAGTTACCCTCAGGCTCTCTTTCTCAATTCCACGGCGAAGTTTGCCCCAGCCTTGCTGAAATTCAGGCAGATGGAACCGCTCGAGACACTCATCAAATGACTTGGTCAATCCTGTTTCCTACTCGGTTGCCTCTTGGATTCGCCACCGGTTTCAATTTGCCTGTAGTGCCAGAGCTGTTTCACCGGTTCCCTCATTAACTGGCCGTGTCATCTTTTCAGATTAGTGTGGGCCTGCTGCAAGTATTTCGTCAGAAACATCGAAGCGCTTAATATTTTCACTGAACTGCGCAATCAGTTTTGCCGCCTGTCGGTCGTAGGCAGCCGGATCATCCCAGGTTTTTCGTGGATTCAGCAATGAGCTGTCGACACCTGCTATTGAAAGCGGGATATCCAGATTAATACCATCAAGATGTTCCGTCTGTGCGTCCCTTAGCGCACCGGTTTGCACGCCGGCGATTACAGCACGAGTGACCGGAATATCAAAGCGTTCACCTACGCCATGTGGGCCGCCGCTCCATCCGGTATTTACCAGATAGACCTGACTGCCAAATTCTTTAATTCGTTTGATTAGTAATTCGGCATAAACACTGGCCGGTCGCGGGAAAAAGGGGGCGCCAAAGCAGGTAGAAAAGGTAGACTTGATTCCATCGCCGGCACCAACTTCGGTAGAGCCAACCAGGGCCGTGTAACCACTTAAAAAGTGATAGGCGGCGGCCTCTTTTGATAATTTGGCCACTGGAGGCAGAACTCCGGTCAGATCGCAGGTAAGGAATATGATGGATTCAGGCTCTGTGGCCCTGTTGTGGTCGAGCCGCATCCTGATGTGCTCAAGGGGATAACAGGCGCGGGAGTTTTCGGTGAGGCTGGTGTCGGTGAAATCAGCAATTCGGGTACGGTCATTAATAACCACGTTTTCAATAACGGATCCGTACTTGATAGCATCCCAGATAACAGGTTCGTTCTTTTGACTCAGGTCTATACACTTGGCGTAGCAGCCTCCCTCGAGGTTAAATACACGGCCCTTGCCCCAGCCGTGTTCATCATCGCCTATAAGGAATCGGTTCTCATCAGCAGACAGGGTGGTTTTGCCGGTACCTGATAAGCCAAAAAAGAGGCAGACATCACCTTCTTTGCCAACGTTCGCGGCGCAATGCATCGGTAGAACATCTTTCTCGGGAAGCAGAAAATTCTGCACTGAAAACATGGATTTTTTCATTTCTCCTGCATAACGCATTCCGGCAAGAAGCACTTTGCGCTGTGCAAAATTGATTATCACGGCTCCATCACTGTTTGTTCCATCTCGCGCTGGAACACAGCTGAACTCAGGAGAACTTATGATTTGCCAGACCTGTTTATCCCTGGGATTAAAATTATCTGCGCGGATAAACAATGTCCTAGCAAACAGATTGTGCCATGCGTACTGGGTGGTTACGCACACTGGCAGATAATGTTCAGAGTCGGCGCCCACATGGAGGTCTGCTATAAATACGTCCTTGTCGGTAAGGAACTGTGAAACCCGATCCCACAGCGCATCAAAAGCCGCCGGTTCAAACGGCTGATTCACGACACCCCAGTCAATAGCATCTGCCGTGCCTGGCTCCTTTACAATGAATCGGTCTTTGGGGCTACGCCCGGTTCTGGCGCCTGTTTCAACCACCAGCGCACCGGTATCGGCAAGGTGCCCTTCATGATTCTGGATGGAGGTTTCTATGAGTTGGCTTATAGAGAGATTGCGATTGATATTTTGATAAAGGGCGTCGGACATAAGGGCCATTATGCTTGCATCTGCATGGGGTTGAAAAGAGTTACGCCAAATAAAAAGGGTCTGAGCAGAAAATTAATGCAACGCGACTAATCGATGCCTGATAAGTCCTCGGTACAGCATTGTTATTCACTGTTGGATTGTTTGAATCGGTGAATCAGGCGGCGATCACGTTTGCTGGGCCTTCCCTCAGTCTGCAGGTGAAATGGGCGGGATTTGCGCTGTTCGATTCGCTGCTTTCGTTGTTCCAGACTCTGTGCAGTTTCCTCGTACAAAAGTTGTGCTTCGGTTGCTCCCCGTCTTTTTTCCGACAGGTTGGCCACAATAACTGTTTTTTCGTCAAAGCCTTGTCGCAGTGTAATTTTCAGGCCCGGCGATACTTCTTTGCCGGGCTTTGCCCGTACGCCATCGCAGTGAACCTTGCCTCCGTCAATGGCTTGCTTGGCCATTGACCTGGTCTTGTAAAATCGGGCGGCCCAAAGCCACTTGTCCAATCTAACTTTAGCCTGTGTATGTTTGTCACTTTGTCTTGTCACGGCCGTTTCCTTGCACTCAGCCTTTGCCTTCGGCCAGAGTATTCACGTGATGTGGCGGAAGAATATGCTCGAAATCGATTATCTGGGGAAATTCTTCCATCAGTAAAGGAGCCTGCTGACTGTCAGGCTGATAAATGCCATACAGATACCTGATTCCTTCACGTTCAGCCTGTTGCAACACCGCCAGGCTGTCATCAATCAACAGTGTGCGCTGCGGGTCGTAGTGCTCAAGCTTCATCAAACTGCTCCAGAAGCCATGATTTTCTTTTGCCAGCTTCAAACTGTGCGAACTGATAAGGCGGTCAAAGTAACCACCAATGCCGGTTTGTTCAAGTTTCAACTTGAGGCTGTCTGGATGTGCGTTTGTAATAAGCAGGATACGTTTGTCATGCAGGCGAAGCTTTTCCAGCAAGCTAATGACATTGGGCCTGACAGCAATCTTGTGCCGTACCTCTTGTTTAAGCGAGGTGATATCCAGGGATAACTGCTCCGTCCAGAAGTCCAGGCAATACCAATTGAGAGTGCCACGTACGTCGTTGTATTTTTGATCCAGTTGAGCGACCGCCGTCCGTAAATCAACTCCCTGGGCCTGGCTCCACACTTGCGGCAGAAAATCCTGCCAGAAATAATTGTCAAAATGAAGGTCCAGCAAGGTTCCATCCATATCAAACATTACGGTGTCGATGTTGGACCAGGGGGGCATAGAATCCTCGGATATTAATGGTGTTGCTGAATAACTACACGGCCAGATTAATCATAGAATTCTTCAGTGGTTTTCTGGTATTCAATAACGGTTTGGCTCATATTAGCTGATCGGAAAACAAAAGCGGAAGTTGTATTAATGCTGAACGACGAATTAGTGGATGCGGCTACTGGTATTGCCATTGCCGCAGGCAAGGAAATTCTGGATGTATACCAACGCCCGGGAGAAATGGATGTCACTATAAAGGCCGACAACTCACCCCTGACCGAGGCTGATCAACGGGCACACAATGTCATAGTTGCTGAATTGGCGAAGCTGACCCCCGAGATACCGATTTTGTCAGAAGAGTCAGGGCACATCGGTGTCGCTGAGCGCCGTGCCTGGGTTCGCTACTGGCTGGTAGATCCGCTGGATGGGACCAAGGAGTTCATAAAGCGAAACGGCGAGTTTACAGTCAATATTGCATTGATTGATCAGGGCCGACCGGTCATGGGGATAGTCCACGTTCCTGTGTCAGGGGAAACCTACCGTGGACTGGTGGGGAGCGGTGCCAGCAAACAGGATGCTAACGGTATTAATAATTCTATTACCTGTAAGAAAATCGAGCAGGAGCAATCTGCACTTAAAGTGGTATCCAGCCGCAGTCACCGGGGTAAAGAGTTGGACGGAATACTGGGTGCGTTGCAGCAGAAATTCCCCGATATGGAACTGGTAAGTATGGGCAGTTCCCTGAAGATTTGCCTGGTGGCAGAAGGCAAGGCAGATCTTTATCCGCGCCTTGCCCCCACCTGTGAGTGGGATACAGCCTCCGCACATGCGGTACTGGCGGCAGCTGGCGGAATTATAGTAAACACTCACTTTCAAGAATTACTCTATAACCAGAAGGATGAATTACTGAATCCTTTTTTTATCGCCATTGGTGACAGTAA
>JAESQX010000024.1 GCA_016764875.1 Gammaproteobacteria bacterium | reverse complement strand
CGCATATCTCTTCAACCGGAACCCCATAGGTTTCCGGAATCTCACCTCCGAATTCATTGATTATTGCCAGCCATTCCTGTGGCACCGAGGACGAACCGTGCATAACCAGATGAGTGCTGGGAATCTTTTTATGGATTTCCTTTATGCGGTCAATAGCCAGAATGTCTCCGGTGGGCGGGCGGCTGAATTTGTATGCCCCGTGGCTGGTGCCAACGGCAATCGCCAGGGCATCCACTCGCGTTGCTGCAACAAAATCCGAGGCCTCTTGCGGGTCGGTAAGCAGCTGCGACATGCTCAGTTTTCCCTCGGCTCCGATGCCATCCTCTTCTCCCGCCATCCCCGTTTCCAGTGACCCCAGACAACCGATTTCCCCTTCTACAGACACACCACAGGCATGGGCCATTTGCACGGTAAAATTGGTAACCTGAACATTGTAGTCATAGTCCGTGGGTGTTTTGCCGTCGTCGCCCAGGGATCCGTCCATCATTACCGAAGAAAAGCCAAGTTGAATAGATCGTTGGCAAACCCCCGGGGACACACCATGATCCTGGTGCATGACGATGGGAACATGGGGAAACTCCTCGATGGCAGCCTGTATCAGGTGCTTGAGAAAATTGGATCCGGCATATTTTCTGGCGCCTGCTGAGGCCTGCAGGATTACCGGGCTGTTAACTTCATTGGCACCTTCCATGATCGCCCTGACCTGTTCGAGGTTATTAACATTAAACGCAGGGACTCCGTAATTATTCTCTGCCGCATGATCAAGCAATTGCCGTAAACTGATTAGTGCCATATCTAAACCTCTTTCCTCTATTTAATCAGGACCTCTGAATAATTATACAGTGGTTCCTTAAATACACTTGCTTGAGTTTCCCTATATTGCATCAACTAGTCGTTTGTTTCCAGAACCTGCACAGCAGGTAGAACAGCCCCCTGAACATACTCCAGAAATGCGCCGCCACCGGTTGAGATATAGGAAATTTGATCGGTAATTTTAAACTTGTCGATGGCGGCAATTGTCTCTCCACCACCGGCAATGGAAAACCCTGGATTTGCGGCCACGGCCTCGGCTATTACTTGGGTTCCGTGGGCGAATTGCTCAAATTCAAACACCCCCACCGGCCCATTCCAGATAATGGTGTTCATAGTGCCGATCAGTTCTGCCAGTTGTGCCGCAGTACGGGGCCCAATATCAAGAATCATATCTTCATCGGCAACGTCTTCTACCGCTTTTACCTGCGCCGTGGCTGTTTCAGAAAATTCCGCGGCAACCACTACGTCGACTGGAATTGGAATCTGCGTTGCCTGCATAAGCTGACGTGCATTATCCAGCAGATCCGGTTCGTAAAGGGATTTCCCCACATTGAATCCTGCCGCCGCCAGAAAAGTATTGGCAATACCTCCACCCACAATCAACTGATCCACAATGCTAACCAGGCTTTCCAACACCTGCAACTTGGTAGACACCTTCGCACCACCCACTATAGCCAGCATCGGGCGTTGCGGGCTTTTTAACGAGCGGTTCAAAGCATCCAGTTCTCGCGACAGTAGGGGTCCGGCACAGGACACTGGAGCAAACTTGGCTACCCCGTGAGTACTTGCCTGTGCCCGATGTGCCGTGCCAAAGGCATCCATCACGAAAATATCACACAAGGCGGCATAACCCCTGGCTAACGTTTCATCATCGCTTTTTTCACCGAGGTTGATTCTAACGTTTTCCAGTAATGAAACGGCACCCGCTTCCGGCACAGCTGACTGCGGTTTCTCCAGATAATCCCCACACAGGCTAACCTTTACATTCAGTAACTCGGCCAATCGATTGGCTACCGGGGCCAATGACGCTTCGGTCTGCTGGGCCAGCGGTTTACCCTCTTCAGGACGGCCAAGGTGAGACATGACAATTGGTCTTGCTCCGGCTTCAAGAGCCAGTTGTATGGTGGGTATTGCGGCTCTTAGTCGGGTATCATTTCCCACCACGCCATCCTTGACGGGCACATTAAGATCCTCCCGTATAAGGACTCGCTTATCCTTGAGATCAAGGTTTTCCATTAGCAATATAGCCATTTGAGATAAGGCCCTTTTCTATAGCTGATAAAAATTATTCGCTTTCAGCGGCGACAGTCAGTGCCTACCGTTTACCGATGGAGTACAAATATTGCGCTACATCCAGCATACGATTTGCATAGGCCCATTCGTTATCAAACCAGGTAAGAATTTTCACCAGGTAGCCGCCGCTGACCCGGGTAAAACTCAGGTCTACGATAGCGGATCGAGGGTCGTGATTAAAGTCACAGGAGGCCAACGGCTCGTCGGTATAGCCCATGATATTCGGCAGCAACTGCTGACTCTTTTTCTTAACCAATTCGTTAACTGATTCAACTGAGCAGGATTTTGTAACCACCACGGCCAGATCAATGGCGGAAACATTTACCGTGGGAACTCGCATAGCCTGGGCTTCAAACCGACCATCAAGGTGGGGAAGAACCCGTCCAATGCCGCGGGCAATATGGGTTTCTACTGGAATGATGGATTGTATGGCGCTACGGGTTTTACGTAGGTCACTGTGATGGAAAGCATCAATTACCGGTTGGTCGTTCATGGCTGAATGTATGGTAGTAATGACACCATTTTGTACCCCGAGAGCTTCATCCAGACATTGAATAACGGGGATTATGGCATTGGTGGTGCAGGAGGCATTGGAGAGAATTGTCTCTTTCCCGGTAAGCTTCTGATGATTGATACCATAAACCACCGTGGCATCTACATCGCTGTCGGCAGGCTGGGAGAACAACACCTTTTTCGCACCTGCTTCCAGATGAACGCTGGCTCCGGTGCGATCTGAAAAGGTGCCGGTACATTCCATCACCAGATCAATATCCAACTCCGACCAGGGCAAATTCTGATGTTGCTCTTCATTGAAAACCAGTACCTGATCCCCGTTAATACACAGCGACTGTTCGTCTTGATCAACACTGCCCAGAAACCGACCATGAGTACTGTCATAGCGAATCAGATGGGCCAGGGTACCAATATCGGCCACATCGTTGAGCGCCACTATACGAACCTGTGGATAGTCGATTGATTCATAAAATGCTCTCAGCACACAACGGCCGATGCGGCCCATGCCATTGATTGCAATACGGTAGGGCATAATCGATTTAACCCGGTATGTCAGATGGTCACGTTCATAATGATTTAACGGTGCTGACCACATTGTCGACTGTGAAACCAAAATATTTCATGAGAACAGGTCCGGGGGCTGACTCGCCAAATGTGGTCATGCCCACTACTGCCCCGTCGAGTCCTACAAACTTGCGCCAGTAATCTGCCACCCCGGCTTCCACTGCCACCCGTTTACGAACCGCCGCAGGCAATACCTGCTCCTGGTAATCGCTGTCCTGGCTTTCGAATACGTCAACTGACGGCATTGAGACCAGCCTGGCCTTGATGCCGTCGTTCTGTAATGCTGTTGCTGCCTGTAGGCTGATTTCAACTTCAGAACCGGTGGCGATCAGAATTACTTCCGGTTCACCGTCGCTGTCCTTGAGGATATAAGCTCCTCTTGCGATGTTCTGAACCTGCTCGGCGCTACGTTCCTGATGAGGCAAGCCCTGCCGGGAAAAAACCAGGGCCGTTGGCCCTTGATCATGCACAAGTGCCGCCTTCCAGGCCACCGCTGTCTCCACGGCGTCGCAAGGACGCCAAACCGACATGTTCGGAGTCAAACGTAAATTAGCTAATTGCTCAACAGGCTGATGGGTTGGCCCGTCTTCACCCTGACCAATGGAGTCATGGGTATAAATCATAATGGCATGTTGTTTCATCAGCGCGGCCATGCGCACAGCATTGCGGGCATATTCCATAAATATCAGGAAAGTTGCGCTGTAGGGAATAAAGCCGCCGTGCAGGGCAAGGCCATTACATATTGCCGTCATGCCAAATTCCCGCACCCCGAAATATATATAATTGCCGTCCTCGGCCTCGGTTACAGGGGTAGCCCCGTTCCACTTGACCAGGTTCGATCCCGCCAGGTCGGCTGATCCTCCAATTAATTCAGGTAGCATGCGGCCAAATTCATCCAGACATTTCTTGGAGGCCTGGCGGCTGGCTATTGTTTCTCCCGCTTCCTGACAATGGGCAATAAACTGATCAGCTTTCTCGCTAAAATCTCCCGGTAATTGACCTTTAAACCGTCGCAGCAATTCCATAGCCAGAACCGGATGCTCCTCTTCGTACTGCAGTAACTTTTCTTCCCAGGCGTGTTCCGCCACCGTCCCTTTGTCCCGGCCATTAAAAGCCTGGGCAATTTCCTCGGGAATCTCAAACGGAGCGTAATTCCAACCGAGCTCCGCTCTGGTGGCGGCTATCTCATCATCCCCAAGAGGGGCCCCATGGGTCGCGGCTGTTCCCTGCTTATTGGGAGAACCAAAACCGATTACTGTCTTACAACGGATAATGGTTGGTCTTTCAGTATCAGCCTGGGCCTGAAAAATTGCATCGCTGATCTGCTGCGGATCATGGCCATTAACCGCCAGCACCTGCCAGTTATAGGCCTCAAAACGCCTGGCGGTGTCATCGGTAAACCACTGGGTGATTTCGCCATCTATCGAGATGCCATTATCATCATAGAAAAGTATTAACTTAGCCAGTTTCAGGGTTCCCGCCAGCGAACAGACTTCGTGTGATATCCCTTCCATCAGGCAACCGTCACCGGCGAACACATAGGTAAAGTGATCAATAATCTTATGGCCATCCCGGTTAAACTGGCCAGCCAGGGTTTTTTCAGCGATGGCCATACCCACAGCATTGGCAAGCCCCTGACCCAATGGGCCGGTAGTTGTTTCTATTCCGGGGGTCACGCCATATTCAGGATGCCCGGGTGTCTTTGAATGTAGTTGCCGAAAATTACGCAGTTCATCCAGGGGCAGGTCATAGCCGGTCAAATGTAAAAGTGAATACATCAGCATGGAGCCATGGCCATTTGACAGGACAAAGCGGTCACGATTGAACCAGTCAGGATTAGCCGGGTTATGCACCAGGAAATCATTCCAGAGAACTTCTGCGATATCCGCCATTCCCATCGGCGCACCGGGATGACCTGAATTTGCTTGTTGAACTGCATCCATGCTGAGGGCACGAATGCAATCAGCTCGCTGTTTTCGCGCGGCATCTTGCTGTGTCATTCTACTTTTGTTCCTCTGGTATTTGAGAGCCTTGAAATGAGACGGCAGGTATTTTCCCGCACCTTGAAAGATTATGCCACTGACATTTCCCGCTTTATATCCCGCCCGGGGGGAGGACGGCAATGCAGGCCCAATACCTATATCAATATATTTTGATATAGATTTGCCTGAGTTTGGTTTAGCTGCTAATCTAGCGAATCTTTTAATCAGGCAAGGACTGTTTTTTGTCAGTAACGGCTTTAAAACCCGCTGAATTACCCGGCCTGGGTAATTTCGACGACTTCGCCAGGCTGTGCAAGGCCCTGGCGGATGATCTACGCCTGGAAATCCTGCGTTTACTGAAAGCCGAATCTTTCGGGGTTCTTGAAATCTGCCGAATTCTTGATATCCGGCAGTCAGCCCTGAGCCACCACCTGAAGATTCTTGCCAATGCAGGCATGGTGTCAACTCGTCGCGAAGGTAATTCCATTTTTTATCGCAGGCCCCTGATTCGTGATACCGACCCGTTTGATGATTTTAAAAACAATCTTTTTGCCAATATTGATCGCCTGCCCTTACCGGACAAGGTGCTAAAACGAATCCAGCTCATACAGCAGGAACGTTCGCAATTATCACTGAATTTCTTCACCCGCCATGCTGACAAGTTTCGCGAGAAACAGGGTTTGGTTACAGAATACAGCCAGTATGCCTCCAGTCTTGAAGGGCTGATTAACGACATCGGTTTTGAATCTCCACCCACAGTAATGGAAGTGGGCCCCGGGGAAGGAGAGTTGCTGCTGAAGCTGGCCAACAAATTCAACAAGGTCATTGCCCTGGATAACTCGGAAGAAATGCTGGAGAAGGCTCGCAATACTATCAAGGGCAGCGCGATCAGCCATGTTGAATTCATTCACGGCGACACCACGGTTGCCCTGAGCAAAGATCTGCACTGCGATTTGATGATTTTCAATATGGTGCTTCACCATATTTCGTCCCCGGCCGAGGTATTTCGCGACGCGGCAAAGATTCTAAATCCTGGCGGGGTTTTACTGATCGTCGATCTCTGCGGCCATGACCAGGATTGGGTGCGGGATTCCTGTGGCGACCTGTGGCTTGGCTTTGATGCTGATGACCTGGTCAGCTGGGCAGTGGATGCGGCCATGGTGGAAGGGCAGAGTCTTTACCTGGGCCTTAGAAACGGTTTCCAAATACAAGTGCGTCTTTTTATAAATAGCAAGAGACCCTTATAAATAAAAAGAGACCCGGCACTATAATTTAATTTAAACAGGACTTACAAAGGAAGATCACATGACAGTTTCAACAGTTTTCACCTCGGAATCCGTATCCGAGGGCCATCCGGATAAAATGGCAGACCAGATCTCTGATGCCATACTGGACGCGTTGATTGAAAAGGACCCTGCGTCTCGCGTCGCGTGCGAAACAACGATTAAAACCGGCATGGTAATTGTGGCGGGTGAAGTCACTACTGATGCCTATGTCGACATAGAGTCCCTGGTTCGCAGCACCGTCAACGAGATAGGTTACAACCATTCCGAAAGCGGGTTCGACAGCAATACCTGTGCTGTTCTGAATGCCATTGGCAAGCAGTCTGCCGACATCGCCATGGGCGTTGATGAAACAGAACAGCACGAACAGGGTGCCGGTGACCAGGGGCTGATGTTTGGCTATGCCACCAATGAAACCGACGTGCTGATGCCTGCACCCATCACCTATTCTCACCGACTGGTCAAGCGTCAAGCCGAAGTGCGCAAGAATGGTACCCTTCCCTGGCTGGAACCTGACGCCAAAAGCCAGATCACTTTTCGTTATGAAAATGGCGAACCAGTCGCCATTGATACCGTGGTTCTGTCCACCCAGCACCGAGAAGAAATCAGCCTGCCAGTCCTGCAGGAAGCTGTCATGGAAGAGATTATCAAACCAGTGCTTCCGTCCCACTGGATCAATGAGGATACCAAGTATTTCATCAATCCAACCGGGCGTTTTGTGATCGGTGGCCCCTATGGCGATTGCGGTTTAACCGGCCGAAAAATAATCGTCGATACCTATGGTGGAATGGCCCGACATGGTGGTGGCGCTTTTTCCGGGAAGGACCCGTCAAAAGTCGACCGCTCGGACGCCTATGCGGCACGGTATATTGCCAAGAACATCGTTGCAGCCGGAATTGCCGACCGTTGTGAAATCCAGCTCTCATACGCCATCGGTGTAGCAGAGCCCACGTCCATCAGCATCGATACTTTTGGTACAGCGAAAATCTCCGAACACAGAATCACAGAACTGATACGCGAGTTTTTTGAACTAAAGCCACGGGGCCTTATCAAAATGCTGGATTTAATCAGACCTATTTACAAGTCTACGGCGGCCTATGGCCATTTCGGTAGAGAAGATGCCAACTTTACCTGGGAACGGACTGACAAGGCTGCTGCATTAAAAGAAGCGGCTGGTATATAAATCTACAAATATTATCCACGGAGTTGAATCAAAATGAATAGCGTATCACCACAAGAAACAGACCTGGATATTCAGGATTACAAGGTTACGGATATTTCCCTCGCCGAGTTCGGTCGCCGGGAAGTCACCCTGGCCGAAGCCGAAATGCCTGCCCTGATGGCCCTGAGAACAAAACATGCCGCCGACAAGCCTCTGTCGGGAGCTCGAATACTGGGCTGTATTCACATGACTGTACAGACTGCCGTATTGATTGAAACCCTGGTGGACCTGGGGGCAGAAGTTCGCTGGTCTTCCTGCAATATTTTTTCGACCCAGGATCATGCTGCGGCGTGTATAGCCGCCGCAGGCGTTGCCGT
>JAESQX010000223.1 GCA_016764875.1 Gammaproteobacteria bacterium | reverse complement strand
CGACTGCTGAGTGTAGTGGCAGAAGCGGTCTGCGGTACATTGCGCGTAGCCGCGGCAACCTGACCCGCCGCATCACGGATCAATGTAATCGTTGACACGGCGCCTTCTGACAGGCCTGTCAGGCGGGAATCATTGTCCCATGTGCTGGTTTGATTCACACCGTTAGGACGGGTGGTGCTGGTTAATCGGCCTGCAATGTCATAGGTGAAGGTCGTGACGCCGCCGGCCCAGTCGCTGACAGAAGTGAGACGGTCACTGGCATCGTAGGCATGAGTAAGGGTTTTCCCTGTCGCCAACGTCATGGCTGTGATACGCCCGCCCGCATCGCGGCGGATGGCAAAACCATTGCTGTTACTGATACGGCCATTGGCATCATAGCTGCGGGTCATGTTATTGGGGGTCACGCCACCATTGTTGGCAGCGTTCATTTGATTGTTGCTGTCGTAGGTAAAGCCGAAGGCCGTACCGCCTGAATAACTGATACCCGTAAGATTTCCCACGCCGTCATAAGTAAGTGTTTTCGTGCCAAGTATTCCTGGCAGTGTGATGACCGATTGTCGGTTGCGGTTGTCATAAGCTATCGTCCTGGCCTGTCCCAGCGGGTCGGTGCTGGAAGTCAATCTGCCACTTGTGTCATAGGTCGCGGTCCAGTTATTGCCGTTGGGATCGGTCACCGAAGTGAGATTGCCCAAAGCATTTCTGCTCATGCTGGTGCTGATGGTCCCGCCGGGAAGGGCGATGCCGGAGAGCAGGCCGCGTGCATCGCGGTTGAATGTGATGACCTGATTCAAAGCATCAGTAGTGCTTGCCACACGCCCCATAGCATCATAGCCAGTTTGGCTGATATGTCCCAATGGACTGGTGGCCTTGGTGATGCGGCCCATCTTGTCCGAAATATATTGGGTGGTGTTGCCTAGCGGATCGGAGCTGGAAGCAATGATCCCTTCAAGATCATAGGTCGTCGCCCAGACATTGAGCAGTGGATCGGTGACGCTGGTCAACCGATTATGGACATCATAGCCATTGGTTCTGAGCTGATTCAGGGCATCGGTACTGGTGGCTATGCGTCCAAGCTGATCGTAGGTTTTACTCGACGCGCCGCCCAGGGGATCAGTCACAGTCAGTAGGCGGTCATTGCCATCGTAGGCAAAAGTGGCGATCTTGAGCAGTGAATCCTTCACGGTCACCAGATTACCGTTGGCATCGTAGGTCATCGTCGTTGTGTTGCCATTCTCGTCCGTTGTGGTCAGCGGGTTGTTGGCGTTGTTAAACGTTGTGCTGCGCGTGCTTCCATCGGCAAGGGTGATGAGATTCTGGCGCTTAAACACATCGTAGCCAAAAGTGGTGGTATTACCGGCAGCATTCATGGAAGTAGCCAATGTCTCATCGCTATTGTAGGTATTGGTGACCACACCACCCAGCGTGTTGATAGCGGTGAGCACCTGACCGCGCCCATTGTAGGTAAAGGTGTTGGTATTGCCGAGTTGATCACGGCGGCTGATCAGGTTGCCAGCCGCATCATGAACGAGGGTTTCGGTGGTACCATCGGCATGCGTTACTCCGCTCAGGTCATGTAGCGTCAGACCGTTCACCGTTCTCGATGCATAGGTAAAACTGCTCGTTGTACCATCGGCATTGGTACGTGAGGCCAGGTTGCCGCTGGCAGAATCATAACTCATGGTGGTGATATCGCCGAAGCGATCGGTAATGGAATTGCGCCGACCAGCGATGTCGTAACCTATTCCTACATCTTGTGCGGCAGTGTCCTTACTGGATGATAGTTCACCCGTCGTAGTGTGGGTGTGCGTGCGGAAATTACTCTGTGGATCGGTGATGGTGGTGTCTGCCCCAGCATAGTCGAAATTAAAGGTATTACCGCTGGCATCGGTCTGCGTAGCCACACGTCCACTGGCGAACTGATTGCCTGTGCCAAAGAAGGTCTGGGTAAAGGGCGTGTTGAGCATGGGGCGCGTCATGCGCGTCATGAGGGCGTGATCCGCGTTCGCGCTGGTATCTTCGTAAGTGAATTGCGTAAAGCCAGCGAGCACGTCTTGCGCAATCGTGAGGTATTCCGTGTCTAGAGGATCCGTGTATTGAAGCGTTACGCTGCGTGTGCCGTCGGACACCACCGAAATCTTAGGGATGGCCTCGTCGTTATAAAAAAACACGAGGGTCCGGCCCAGTCCATCCGAGATAGTCTCAATCTGCCCGGTGTCGGTTTTGTAATTCACGATGTGGAAGTTGCCGTGGCCGTCTTCGACCTTGGACAGCTTGCCGGCGATGATGTTGTTCGTCGTGAAATCGAAGGTGTAGACCCGTTCATCTGTGGGGTCGTACACGAGGATGTCTTCGCCCGGCACGACGGATAGCTGGTACGGCGTGTCCGTATTCGTGAGCTGATCCCAATCCCCGCTCTGGAGATCTTGGTGAAAATTGGTCACACGTCCTTCGGCCGTAATGTACTTGATGGTATTCCCGCTGCGGAACAGACGCGCGTCAAAGTTGTGCCGCCAATTGCTGCCCAAGTCGCCCAGGATGAAGCTGCGCCGGAGGTAAGAAGAATAGTAGCGCTCGAAGTAGAGCGGCATGGGCCCGCCCAAATCGAGATCCCGAACTTTCTCGGAATAGAGTTCGCCGGTGAACGTATTGATGGGATCCTGCGCGGTCCCGGATTGGAGAAAGTTGCCCGAGCCGTCCTCCTCCGCTGATCCGGATGCAATGACTTCGATTGGCAACGAGCGCGTAAGCCCCATCGTGTTCTCGTTGCAACCCTCTTCATCGGGAAAATCTTCGCCCACCCACCCAATAGATATCTCCGTCTCCCCGATCCCGACGACGGTTATCGTAAACTCAACGCTGATACCGGTGCCCGAGCCGGGTGAAACCGTGACGACGCTTTCGTGCTCCGACTGCACCGATATGGTCGCGCTGCAAGTATAGTCGTCTTCGACCACGAAGGTTGCTGTCTCATCTGCACCGTATACCAGCGTCAGCTCGGGCGGGTTGATACCGTGGGCATGGGAGTCGGATATCGTTATGAACATAGAAACTGCTAAAAACAGGAAAGCGAAAATCAGCGTGGCAACATTGCAGACTTGTTTACAAATCGGGTTACGAATTAGTTGAAGCATCATATTAAAGGTTATCCGTTTTAGCGATTCCCCAAATCAGTACTGACAAATATTTAAATCAATTAACGCGTCACGCAGCTCGGTACTTAGCCATAGGCGCAGGGGGAGACAGCGTACGTGATTTTACTTCCTGAATCGGCTTGGACACCGCTCGGTGTGACTTCGTAAGCCCAGGCCAATACAATAGCCAGCGGAAATCCGAGAATAAGAAATACTACAAAAATTTGTTGCATCCACTGGGGAGCAGCGAAAGTTTCAACCGTAAACGCAGCTATCCTGAACGCTTTGCGGTTTTTTAGTTTTTGAAACAGATTACCCATAGATGGGTTCCTATTTTTTATTAATTATTAGGTGCCAGAGTCTAGCATAGGTGTCTGGACATTCTAAACGTCTGCTTTCGGGAGTAGAAATGGAGGGTTTTCAGGAAAATCGCGAGGCAGCAAAGGGTCCAGGCTGTGTCAAAACCAGCTATGGCTCCCAAAAGCACCGTTATTAGCAACATAGCGTTCCATATAGCGCCTTTGGCGCCAAGTTGGTTTGGGCTGATTTTACTTTGGCACTGAATATGAAGTGTTAGATTGTTCTTTGAGAAGTGCTTAGAAGGGTTCTATAAGTTGTTTTCAGTGGTGCAAAACAGCCTCAGGCCTGTATCGCCTCCATCAGTGGCCTAACACCCATGATATTGATCATTCGTTTAAGATTATAAGCAAGGACATCCAGACTCATTTCCGTACTCACATGCTTGAGCGTTTTCATTTGAAAGTGGGTGTAGCCCATCCAGGATTTGATGGTGCCAAAGGGATGTTCTGCTGTTTCTCGTCGTACTCGCATTCGATGATAAATTGGATGATAAATTGGACACCCACATAAATCGGCCAGTAATTTTGCCTCCTGCCTGATCATCATCTATAACTATTCTTGTCACACCCAAGTTCATGGAGGAACCTATGCCACAAGCCCGCTACCGTTTGGTCGATACAGAAACAACCCCTTACTATCACTGCATGTCTCGCTGTGTCCGGCGGGCCTTCCTTTGTGGCAAAGATAGTTTTACCGGTAAGAACTTCGATCACCGCAAACAGTGGATTCTGGATCGGGTGAAACAGCTTTCTTCGGTCTTTGCTATTGAGGTATGTGCCTATGCCATCATGTCCAACCATTTCCATCTGGTTCTTCATGTGGATACAGAAAGCGCAAAAGCCTGGACCGACGATGAGGTGATCGAACGTTGGTTAATGCTCTACAAAGGCCCTGAACTGGCTAATAAGTACAAGGCCGGGGAAGCTCTGGACTCGATTGAGCTTGATGCTTTGACCACACTAACCCAGATATGGAGAACACGCCTGGCCAATCTGAGTTGGTATATGCGCTGCTTGAATGAGGTGATCGCCCGGATGGCTAATGAGGAAGACAATTGTACCGGCCGATTCTGGGAGGGACGATTCAAGAGCCAGGCGCTGCTGAATGAAGCGGCATTAATATCCTGTATGGCCTATGTTGATCTTAATCCCGTCCGGGCGGGCATGAGTGACACATTGGAGTCTTCTGAATTCACTTCGATTCAAGAGCGATTACAGGCAGTTAGTAGGAGTAAATCAATAAACCGCGACCTGTGGCTCAAGCCGCTAGAGCAAGAGGAAGGACTCCCGTCACTTAAAGTCCTTCCAATACAAGAAACCGATTATTTCACCCTGGTGGACTGGACTGGTCGCGCCATTCGAGACGACAAGCGCGGAGCCATCCCCAAGCATGTACAACCGATACTGCAGCGGCTGGGAGTGAACGAAGCCAATTGGGTCACTAATACGCAGCACTTCGGTAGTCGATTTTACCGCGCGCTGGGACGAGTTAACCAAATCAGAAAGTTGGCAATGGCAGCCGATCAGAATTGGATACAGGGACTCTCGTCAGCTCGACACTTTTATCAGTAAAACCTCTCTAACCATTACCGACCTTGTGTCACAGATAAACAGTCTGGG
>JAESQX010000023.1 GCA_016764875.1 Gammaproteobacteria bacterium | reverse complement strand
TCGTGTCTTCCACCGGCTGCAAAAAACCTATCTCGCGCGAACCCGCGACACATCAAACGACTGCCACCGCATCAAATCCATCACGCTGGAAATCACCGATGAACCGGTAACCACCGGGCGGGTGGAGAAAGTGCTGGGGTGGTGGCTGGATCAACGCTCAGGCCCATATAATGAAATGATTTCTCTGAAATTACCGAGCTCTGGCCCGAGAGGCTGGGTCAATCTTTCTGCACTAAATTTTTGGTCGTATGGCCAATTGAAAAAGTTAAAAGGAACGGCAAAATGACCATTTCAAAAGAACTCTTGTTTGCTATCTTATCAATGGATTCTTACAATCGAGGATATGGATCAGGCATTGGTATCGGTAGTGATGGGCTTGGGTCTGCGTCGAATGGATCTGTTTCAATAGGTTCAGCAACTGTATCCCATAATTTAGGCTCAGGACCTATTAAATCACAGAATTCCCATTTGCTGTGATTTGTGATTCACGATGGCAAAGGAGATTTGTCATGAGTGATTTGTTCTGGTTGTCTCAGCCACAGCTTGCCCGTATTGAACCTTACTTTCCCTTGTCACATGGTGTTCCGCGTGTGGATGACCGAAAGGTCGTATCAGGCATCATCTTTGTCATCCGCAATGGCCTTCGTTGGCGCGATGCACCGACAGATTATGGACCACACAAAACCCTGTACAACCGCTTCATCCGATGGAGCCGGTTGGGTGTTTTTGATCGTATATTCAGTGCGTTATCTGCCCAGGGCACAAGCCCTGACATCTTGATGATCGATGCCACCCACCTGAAAGCCCACCGGACGGCCTGCAGTCTGCTAAAAAAGGGGCTGTTCCCCGCCGTATTGGGCGCACAAAAGGTGGTTTGAACTCCAAACTACATGCGGTTTGTGATGGTCAAGGTCGCCCGATAATCATGTGCCTGAGCGAAGGCCAGATGAGCGATCACATTGGTGCAAAACTTCTTTATCCTGCTTTACCTTCCAGCGCCTCCCATCTGCTTGGCGATAAAGGTTACGACAGTGACGAATTCCGCGCGGCACTCAAAGCCAAAGGAATAGTGCCCTGTATCCCGCCACGAAAAGGTCGAAATTTTCCCGCCGGATACTGCAAAACCCTCTACAAACAAAGGCATAAGGTTGAAAATATGTTTGGCAGGCTGAAAGACTGGCGCCGCGTGGCAACACGTTATGATCGCTGCGCTCATACTTTCTTCTCCGCAATTCTAATCGCTGCTATCGTCATATGGTGGATTTAATGAGTCCTGAGCCTAATCAGGTAACAACGTCTCTGACATATGACGCCACGAGCACCCCTATTGCCGAGCAAATTGAGGCTACAATTCTGGCGCTGCCCAATGTATCAATTGGGGTAAATGTGACAGATTTGGGCAGCAACAAATATGAGGTGATTTTTGGTGGCGGTGAAAATGTAGGTGACGGTTGGGCCGTTTCCGGTGAGGTAATCAACAAAACCGATGCGGCAATAACGTCAAGTAAAACCGTTGATGGCGTTCGGCCCGGCGAACCCATTATCTCGCCGGACCGCGGCTGGGCACGGTGTGGTGTTTTTTATCAACAACGCCTGTTTCTCGGTGGTTTCAAGTCGCTTGGCAACGCCTATTTGTTTTCCAAGCAAGGGGAGTTTTACAATTTTGATGATCGTTTTACGGAAGCTAATGGCCCTGCCCTTATTCCTATGGATTTGGACAGTGGTGAACGTATTGTTGAAATTACCAAAAACCGAAACCTGCTGATTTTTACCAATGATGCTGAATATTGGCTGGCGGAACGCGCTGTCAGTGCAACAGATGCACCAAACCATGTTCAATCCAGCCGGCATGGAATTTCTGCCGGTGTGCCAGTCGTGGAAAATGAAGGTGCTGCATTATTTGTGCATGGCAATGGGAACGTATTGGCGGAATTCAGATATACGGATGTGGCAGGCACATTTGCAGCTATCGATATTTCGCTGTTGGCGGCGCATATGGTCCAGGACATAACCGACGTTGCGCAAAGAAGTGCCAGTACGTCGAGCCACGGCAATTCAGCGGTATTGGTGAAATCTTCCGGGCATGCATTGCTGGTGACGCTGTTGCGCGAACAGGATGAGACCGCCTATTCGACCATTGAAACGGGTTCTCAAATCATCGCAGTTTGTGCCACCCATGATGGCGTAATTTCATTGCTGGCGGATCAGGATGGCAATAAAAGACTTCTTCAGTTTAATGATGATTGCCTTTTGGATGATGCCGTAACTGGCGAGTTTGATATTCCCACGGAAACAATATCCGGGCTGGACAACCTTAACGGCAAAGACGTTTGGGTGATTGCAGATGATCACGTTTTCAAAGTGGCAACCGTTGTAAATGGCGAAGTCGCATTGCCAATTGCGGTAACGAGCTGGTGCATCGGAACATGGATTGCGCCGCTTGTGGAAACTTTGCCTGTGTCTCCCATGGTTGCCCATCAAATTGCTGTTCGCCGCAAAAAAAGAATTCACAGCGTGCATCTTTCACTGGTGGATACGACGTCAATTGCGCTGAGTGTGAACGGCGGCAAAATATTTGATTTGGATCTCCGAAAATATGGTGATCTGGCAGATGTGCCGGAACTGGCTGCCGGGTTCACCGGGGAGATTTCGTTGCGTGGTCTGGTTGGTTTTCAGGATGGACCGACAGTCACAATCACCCAAGTGCGGCCCGGACGTTTAAATGTGCGGTCGCTGACAATCGAGACCACACGTTAGGATATTTCATGCATGTCGCGCTCGCCGCCTTACCAATGATCACCGCCGCCATGGGCGCGGCTGCCAGTGCCGGTGGTATTGCTTCTGTTTTATCAGCAGTTGGAACCGTGACTTCAATTTTGGGCACAATTGGTGCGGGTCGCGCAAAACAAAATCAGGCTAATCAGGCAGCAGCGCAATCGACAATAGAAGCAGGGCAAACCCGTGTGGACAATTTGAACCGCCAGGTGCAGGCGAAAAGAAATCTGGCACGCATTCTGGGGCAAAATGATGTGACGTTTGCCGCTGCCGGTGTCGATATTTCTGCGGGAATTGCTGCAAATAACCGTCAAAGGGAAACCAGCCAGGTGACGGGTGATCTGTCTGTTGATCGCGGTGACCAGGAATACAGGGCGGCACTTTTAAAAACCCGGGCGCATAATCAAAGGAAGGCCGGAAAACGGGCATTTCAGGCCTCGCTGATTAGCGCCGCTGGCAAAGGCATCGGCGCTGTGGCCGGTTCAATGGGACGTGGTGGCGGCGGGTCGCAAAGCGACCGGTGGGCAGGATTGAGGACTGTATAAATGGCCCAGCGTCAAAAAAGAGATCCCGGTCAATTGTTGTCGACCCGAAGCGCTGCCCGCGTGGGGCAGGGCGCGCCAGGCTTTGCCGTCGACGAAAGTTCTGCATGGCAGGCTTTAGCCAAAACCGGAGATCATTTGGCTGGATTGTTTGGCGGCATGGCGGATCGCGCCGCAGCCTGCACGGGTGCAGAAGATGGCCGACATGCTGGATTGGTTTCCGGAGATCATTACCAGCAAAAGCGGCTGACAGAGATTGCCGCTGTATCGCGCAATTCCGGCAAGGGTGCCAAATTTGATCGGGACAGGTTGCATCGGGCGCAATTGATGCAGGAAAGCGGTGGCGACGCAAGCGCCGTATCCTCGGCTGGTGCTATGGGCCTGATGCAAATTATGGCGGACACTGCACGCCAGCCGGGATTTGGCATGCAACCTTTGGCAAACCCGATGGATGCAAAAACCAATGAGGTCTTTGGGCGGCTATACATGGACAATATGCTGGCGCGCTTTGATGATGATGTGCCGCGCGCTCTGGCTGGTTATAATTGGGGTGTTGGTAATGCGGATAAATGGGATGGCCGGATGGAAAGCCTGCCCGCAGAAACCCGAAATTATATCAAAACCATTATGGCAAACTCTGCCGGCAAGAGCGAACCCAAACAATTGCGGGTAGAATATCCGCAAGGCATAGCCAATGATTTGCCATTGGCACTGCGGCGCGATGGCACAATATACGGACAAGCCTTCGATCAGGCCGCCACGCAGGCCTATAGCTGGCGCATGGCCAGCAGATTGAAATCAGAGCTTGGGGCCGCCTATGAAACCCACAAGGACGACCCGGCGGCCTTTAAGGAGCAATTATCCCAAATTCACGGGGAATTTTTGAAAGATGACACCTTTGGCGATCCTCAAATGCGGGAGGTTTTCGAACAACAATTTACCTCTTCCAGCGAGGCTTATCAAAAAT
The DNA here is from genome assembly GCA_016764875.1 of Gammaproteobacteria bacterium. Taxonomy (GTDB): domain Bacteria; phylum Pseudomonadota; class Gammaproteobacteria; order Pseudomonadales; family Pseudohongiellaceae; genus NORP240. The sequence continues at coordinate 5,298 of JAESQX010000023.1, read as the reverse complement.
CCGTACTCACACGTCAGGAAGCCGGACTTCGCCGTGAAGAACAGGCATCGATTTTTGAGGGGCTGGAGACGAATGAAGCAGAATTAGAGCGTCAGGCCTATGCGCTTGGCGGTTCTGCTGATGGTGATGTTGTGATGGCGCGCGAAATGGCCAAGGCTTCTGTTTCGATAGATGAAGCCATGGGTCGCCGGATTATCACACCGCTTCAGGCAAACGGACGCCGTGATGCGCTGGCCAGCCGGGTTATGGGTGCGCGCATTCACGGCATGTATGACGCTTTGGACGGAGTGGCCGCCAAACGGGCCTTTGCCGACCAGATATTGATTGACTGGGCAGCCAAAAGGGGCCCGCTCAAAAACATGCCATTTGCCAGCGTCGAAACTTTGGCCGGAACTTTGCAGCGTGATGCCGTAAAACTGACAGCTGAAGAACATTCGCAGCGAAAGCTGGCGCACGCAAACGCCCGGCAATTGCTGGATGATGATCTGGCGTCAACCCTGAAAACGGGTGAAGGGGTTAATCTGGAAGAAGCCGGAAGCAGTGTTGATGAAATGGTCGATCTGCTTGGCGCAGACAGAATTGAAGAATGGCGCGCCAAAAAACGTCAGGCATCGTTGATTTATGAAGCCACAGCGGGAATTAGCGGCGAAACCCCGGAAGAAATAACCGGGCGGCTGGCGGCACTGACGCCCAAACCCGGCATGCCCGGGTATGAAACCGCCCTGCGGGTTTTTGATGCGGCAACGAAAAAAGCCAATGCGGTGTTGAAATTGCGGTCGCGCGACCCTGTTCAAGCCGTAACCGAGACCTATTCGGAATTGTCGCAACGTCAAAACGAGACTGATTTTGCTGATCCGGAAGCCCTGCAGGTGTTAATGGATGAGCGGATCAAAGCGCAGGAAGCGGTTGGAATTTCGGGATTGGCGCAAAATGTTTTGTCGCTGGCTGAGGCCCGGGCCGTGGCGCAACCCCTGCGGTTTCAAACTTTGGTTGAAGATGGCGAAGGTAATAATCCTGGCCAAAATGCCCTGGCCGATTTGTGGCTGGATGTGCAGGATAAATATGGCGATCACGCGCAAACTGTCATGCGACAGGTATTGCATGTGGGCGGTCTGGACCGGAACCTTTCGGCAGTGGCGGCCTATTGGATGAAAAAGACGGCCGCCGGTGAAAAGATAACAGCGGTGGAACAACGGCGGGGACTGCACGAAACGGAACTGAGCCAGGCGCAAAACGGCCTTTCCGGAAAAGCCAAGGTCAAATGGCCCAATACCGGGCAGGTAAAACACCTGTTGGCAAACCCACAATTGTCACAAGAGTTTGATAGCAAATTTGGTGAAGGCTCGGCTGACAATTATATTAAATCTCAACGCGACGGCGGAATTGATAAATCCGGTAAGATCATTGTTAAAGGAGATCGCGATGAGTGAAAATCCTTTTGACGCGCTGGATGATGAAAATGTCGTTGTGCCTGTAAACCCCTTCGATGCCTTTGCCAGCCCTGCCCCACCTGAATTTAAGGCCGGACCTGAACCGGATTTGTGGGATCGGGTAAAAATCAATTTTCAATCCGGTGAGCAAGCCACAGTTTTAGGTGCGACCTATGATGCCTCTACACCATCGCGGCAAACCGAACGGCGGCGGTTTGATGAGCACTATGCTGCGTTTCCTGATTATTCAGGTGCGCTGGAAGGAGGTGCCGCTTTTCTGGGGCAATTTGCGGGAATGGCGGCTTCACCTGAAAATTTCATTCCCGGGGTTTTGGGGTATAAAATTGTCAATGCGACAAAGATGGCGATAACCGGATTGCGGGCGCGCATTTTTGCCGGGGCGGTGGATGCGGCCGTTATTAATGCAGTGACGGATGGTGGCATTCAGGGAATTGAAATCGGTGCGGATTTTCGCCAATCTTATGACCCGGTGCAACACGCATTTTCTACATTAATGGGAGCCGGCATAGGCGGTGCTGGCGGTGCCATTGGGCACGGTGTGAGGAAATATACTGATCCTGAAATTGCACCATTACCCGAAACAGTTGCGGCCGATAATGTGGCGTTGAGCATTGGGGAGAAGCTTTCACAACGCGCCGTTGAAAGCCGTGGTCTTGGTCCGACTGCAAAAGATGTTGCACCGCACATCAAAACCGGCGTCGAAACAATTGCAATTGCGAAAGATGCAGACCCAAGTTTTCTGACCAAATTGATTGATCAGCAACCATTTAAAACAACAGATGAGTTGTTGCAGGTGTCGGCAATTAATCACCAAAGCCTGAATGACAAAATGGCGCAGATTGGCCAAAAGCTCAAACTGGTATTTGACACGGCCCCAATCAAAACCCGGGAAAGCATTGAACGGAAAACCTTGCAGAAATATGCCGGTCATATCAACCGGGTTTCGGATGCTGCGCGAACCGGCATTGTTGCAAAAACCGTGAATGAAGCTGATCAGATTGTTGCCGAAATTGGTCAGACTTTTCGTATTCTCGATGAAGGATGGAATGAGACAGAAGCCGGGTTTTTTGCCCGAAAACTGATTGTGGTGTTTGAAGATGGTCAGCTCGGTGAAGTGCAAATCTGGCCGCCTGGTATGCGCGAGGTCAATGAAGATGGCGGTCACAGATTGTACGAAATCTGGCGTGACCGAACGCTGCCAGAGGCGCAACGGAATGCAGCATTTGAAAAATTAAAAGCCTCTTATGCCGAGGTCAGGGCATCGCTGGATGCGGGTTTTTTTGAAAAATCGGGAGCCGAAGCGCCGCGATCAGACAAGGCCTTTGTTGCATCGCCAGACGATAATTCTTTGGCCCAGGGATCGGCCAAAATTTCAGAAGCGACAATTTTGCCCCAGGAGCCATCTATCCATAACAAGGCTTCATTATCGTCAGAAACGGCGGCCAGCAGGTCGATATCGAATTCAAAAAATCTCATTGAGCAACCTCCTTCAGGCAAGAATCTAGGCGTCGCGGATGTGGATGTAAAGGGTGGCGAGATTGATGAGTTTTTGGATATGGCACCAGCGGGTAAAATGCGCGGTGAAATACGGCGCGGCGATGTGGCTGAAATTGCGGCGGCGGCGGACAATGTGCGACGCATTCAAGATGTGGCGCATGATCTGGCAAAGGCGCTGGAGGTGACGGCCACCAGACAAGGGCGCATTAAGGGAAAATCCCGGGTTCTTGGACAATATAATACAAGATCAGGTGTGGTGCGGCTGCGCAGCCTGGAAGATTTTGACGTGCTGACGCATGAATATGGCCACCATTTTGAGGTTAAATTTCCCGGCGTGCGCAAGTTGATGAAAGCGGCGCGGGCGGAACTGGAGCCGATGGCTTATGCCGGGGCTGATAAAAAAGTGTTGTTGGAAGAAGGGTTTGCTGAATTTTTTCGGTTGTGGCTGACCAACCGAAACTATGTGCGGAAAAATACACCCAAATTTGCCGCGAAATTTGAAGAATTTTTAACGAACCATGGGGATGTTGCAAAACAAATCGACGCGGCGAGCGAGGCATGGGAAGCCTATTTGTCGGCGCCCTCGACGGCTGTTATTGGCTGTTCAATCGTTTCCAGCAAGAAAAATGGCTGGATGGCGGATGCAGCGGAAAAGATTGAAAATGACGGGTTTCGTGGCACGATCGCTGATGTGCTGGAGCGGCTTTATACCCATGCTTTTGATGACCTTAACCCGTTAAATCGTGCGGTGAGGCATCTGGAAAAAATTCATTTCCAGAATACCGGACGGAACCTGGACCTGAAGGTTAGTGACGACGCCTATAAACTGGCCCGCATGAGCCGAGGGGCCTATGGTTCCGGGCACATGGATGTGATGCATGGGGTTGCGCCTTATCGCGGCATTGACCCGGAAACGCCGAGCCTGCGCGATGCGATTATTCGCGCTACGGGAAAACCCAATGTGTTGGCGCGGTGGGACGAAATGAAAGTTGCAGAGTTTGGTTCTTATCTTTGGAGCCGGCGGGCAATGGGAGAATGGGCGCGCTATGGCGAAGGCGAGATCCCCAATCCGCCAGATAAATTCAGCCGTGTGGACCATGAAACCAATATTGCGCAATCGGAACATTTTAACCCCAATTTTGCGGCAGCAGCAGATGATGTTTATGCATTTGCCAAAGGGCTTTGGAAAAAGAAATTTGATGCCGGGCTGATTGACGAAGCAACTTATGACAGTGGATTGATGATCCGTGATTATGTGCCCGGCTTGCGGGACTTTACGGAAAGTGACGGCATAAAAGGCGGAAAAGGTGGTAAAGCCAAAGCCGGTTTTGTGAAACGGTTCCGGGGATCGAAACGCGATGTGATCAATCCGTTGGAAAGCCTTGCGGCAGATGCCTATGAAACCGCCATGGCAATTTCGCGCAATGACGTGATTAAATCTCTGGACCGGCTGGCGGCACTGGCCGGACCGGGTGGCGGTGATGTGGCGGAACGCATTGCGGCCAAGGAAATGAAGGGCACTTTGGTGGATCCGATTGAAGCGGTGGAAATTGCCTCAAAGGAAGCCGGATTGGCGCGGCCAGATGCGATTGCCATTCGTGATGCGCTGGAAAGCTCTTTGGGTGACCAGAAGGCGACAATATATCGCCCGGCGGTGATTAATGAAAAAGGCGAAGCGATTGTGTTTTTTCGCGATGGCGGGGAATTGAAAGCCCTGCGATTGGCAGACGGTAAATTTGGCAAAGAAATGTATCACGCACTGTCTGGCATGAGCCCGGTTGAAAAAACATTTTTTGTTGAATTGATGGCGGTTCCGGCAAGGGTTTTGCGCTTTGGCATTACAACTTCGCTGGATTTTATTGGTGCAAATCTGATCAGAGATTATGGATTATCGACGATATTTTATGGGAAACCGATCCAGCGGGCTGTTTTATCTGCGAAGGGAATTGGGGATGATTTGTTTGGAACGCGCACGGCGCAATTGTATTCCCGGTTTTCCGGGTTATCCGGCGGGCAGGAAACAGCAAGCCTTTCCAAACTGCACCTTGCTTCTGACCTGGCATCGCTGAAACACAAAGGCTGGAAGGCACAGCGACTGACATCAATGCGCGGTTTTTTCAAAATTGCCGAAGTGGGAGAAACAGCAACCCGCATGGGCTTGTTTCGCAGTTTTATTGATGAAGGAATGAAACGGGGGCTGGACCAATATGAAGCTCTGATGGAAGCTTCCTGGCGGGCACGTGATTATATCGATTTTGATCGCAGCGGATCTTCAACAAGACAGATCGCGCGATTGGTGCCGTTTTGGAATGCGTCCATGCAGGGTTTGGATAAATTTGGCAGGCATATG
>JAESQX010000222.1 GCA_016764875.1 Gammaproteobacteria bacterium | reverse complement strand
CCCCCGACGTTGGTTTCAAAATCGGCGATCGCATTTTGAAATGTGGTTACGACACTCCAGGTAACCATGGCTCCGATGTAGGCACCACTATTGTCATGAACAGCAGCCACACGGAGGTCCAGGGTTTCCGGACCCAGTTTGATTTTGGCATTGTGGGGGAGGTTTGAGGGATCGCGGAGGAGTTGACGCTGGTGTGCGGGTTGTTTGTGAAAGACATCAATGCACACACCGATCATGTTCTCAGGGTCAACTTCACGCGGCAACAGGTCACGGACTGTCTTCAGGGTATCGACGCTGGTCTGGTTGATGTAGGTGATTTTGAGATCGACTGGATCGGCCATGATCACGTTGATCGGCATGCTGTCCATCATTGTGATGAGCATCTCATGGCTCATTCCCTGTGGTACGGCGTTGAGCGGCTCCACATTGCCGGGCATTTCCTCTACAGCGTTTTTGCGAAGATTGAACATCTGGTCCCCCCCCTTTGGGTCCTGGTTGTCGAAATCCGGGTCCTACCGGTGATGCAACGGTCAGGGCTAGATTGTGTCCCCGTTAGCTTGATCGACTTTCGAAAAGTTGAACCAAGTTGGTTAAATAATTCCTAAGGACTGGAAATTGTTTCCGTTTGCGGTTCTTGAGCGGGGCTTCCGAAAACGACAATCAAAATTTTGCTCACTTCACCCAAATGTCATGAAATGGTTTGCGGAAATTAGTGTTTTCTAAAACGTGCAGAGTTAAATATCTATCGATAGTAGTTTCGCGGTAAGATATTTCCGGAAATAATTTCGGCGGCAGATGGTAGAGCAATTATGGCAATGCAATTCGATTTCAGTGAGCTGTCAATTCTCACTATCGATGACAGCCCTCAAATGCTCGCAATTTTGCGCGAGTGTCTGAAAGCTTTTGGTGCAGTAAATATTCATGAGGCGGATGACGCGGCTGATGCATTTGAGATTATTCGTACACAACCGGTAGATTTGGTAATCGTCGACTACCTAATGGAGCCACTGGATGGTCTTGATTTTATAAGGCTCGTCAGGACTGCTCAAGACAGCCCCAATAAGCAACTGCCAATCATCCTGCTCACAGCCTACACGGAGTTAAGTCGGGTCAAGGAAGCTCGGGACGCCGGAGCATCTGGTGTGATGCAGAAACCGATTTCTGCTGCAAATCTATACGATCGTATTTGTACTATTATTTGCAGTGAGAAAGAGTTTATTAGGGGTAGAAAATTTACGGGACCTGACCGCCGCAGAAAACCATCAATGATCAAAATGGCATTTTCTGGCGAAGATAAGCGCTCCGAGTAGATTCCATAATTGCCCATAATTTGCTGCTGCTTCCATTCAGTTTGGGGCCTCAAGAGGACCGGCTTGCGAGCGCCGACTATGTTTGTCAAATTGGGTGTGTACCCAGTTCTTCGTCAGAAGCATTCACAGGGACCGGTAGACACTGACGTCTTGCCACAAAAAGCACTGACCCGCATACCATGCTATGAATGGTGTTGCATGATCAAACCCTGGAGAACAGCATTCTCCCATGCGTCAGGGGTCAATATATCCCCCAACATTTCTTTCAATGTCGAAACATCCAAGGTCAAATCCCGACTATTGCCTAATCTTTCTGCTACTTGCCTTAGGAGTGGCCATCAAATTTCGCCAGATATCTCCTCGTATCTTGTGACGTGCGCCCCAATTTGTTCTTGTTTATAGGTTAACTCTGTTCTGGTTATGCTGTGGGACCATTTGTTGGATCGCCGGAGGTTAGATTTTCCTAGCTATGTTGCCGATGATGGGCTGGTGACACCATCGGGATTGTGCAATGCGATCGGGACGTCATATCCGATCACGCTATGAGGACGAACCTCATTGTAGTCTTTACGCCAAGTCTCCAATTTTCCTTTGGCATCTGCAAGTGTCAGGAAGCAATGAGCGTTCAGATATTCATGTCGGAACTTGTTGTTGAACGCCTCAATCAAAGCACCATTTCAGATTGATGGAAGATTCACTGTTAGCGGCGATGAAAATTTGTCCATAACTTTGGAGGGGTTTTTACACAATTTTTACACACATATATCAATCTTCGCATTGTGGAGATTGAGTTTGGTCATCTTGGAATCTGCAGATTGTGGCGCCTGGATTGAAATATTGGAGCCTCGCATTTTGGATTTTTGGGAAAAGGTGAACAGGAAATGGCTCGACAAACTACCCTGACGGGTAAGGAAACATTTTTCGACGACAATGAAATCATTGTCAGCAAGACCAATTTGAAAGGCCACATCGTCTATTGCAACGACGTGTTCCTGAAGGTCAGTGGCTTCACGGAAAAGGAAGTTGTTGGCCAGCCGCACAGTCTCATTCGCCACCCAGAGATGCCCCGTGCGGTCTTCAAGCTGTTGTGGGACACAGTCCAGTCGGGGAAAGAAATTTTCGCTTATGTGAATAACCGAACTAAGACCGGTAACAATTACTGGGTGTTGGCGCATGTCACACCAAGTCGAAATGGTGCCAATCAGATAATCGGATATCATTCCAATCGTAGGGTTCCAGATCGAACCATTCTCACACGGCAGATAATTCCGCTGTACGAGATGCTCTTGCGTGAGGAAAAAAAGCACAGCAATGCTAAGGCCGGAATGGCAGCTTCCTATGAAATATTGACGAAGAAACTAGAAGAAAGCGGCATGGAATACGATGAATTCATCGCCACGCTGCAGGCCGCCTAGGACAGGAAACCTGTTGAACGTTTTCGGGCAAAGATAAAGTGCGACTATAAGGATATTTGGAATGTTAAAGAGAAGCTCAGACCCACTCACAAAAGCGCTGAAGGTATGTACAGCTGTTGCAGAGGGTGATTTCGAAGCAAGAATTATCGGCATCGACCCCAACGACAAATATGCGGTGCTCTACCATGCGATCAATCGAATGATTGACCTATCAGATGCATATGTTCGTGAGTCATCAGCATGTCTCGAATATGTAAGTCAGAAAAAATATTTCCGAAGAATCGCCGAAAAAGGAATGGTTGGATCCTTCCAAAGAGCAAGTCAAATAATCAACACAGCCACACAAACTATGGAAGATCAAGTAAGTGGGTTTT
>JAESQX010000221.1 GCA_016764875.1 Gammaproteobacteria bacterium | reverse complement strand
TCTCGGCCGTCTGCGACGAAATGGGTACGGTGTTGCGGCGCACGGCATTTTCTCCCAACATCAAGGATCGCCTGGATTTTTCCTGTGCGGTATTTGATCCGGCTGGTGAACTTTGTGCCCAGGCGGCTCATATTCCTGTGCATCTGGGTAGTATGGCATACGCCATGGGGTCTATTGTTACCGAAAACCACTGGAACAACGGTGATATGCTGGTGCTGAATGATCCATTTCTGGGTGGAACACACCTTCCTGATGTGACTCTGGTGGCTCCAGTATTTGATGAGGTTGAACAGTCCCTGGTGGGGTTCGTCGCGAACCGTGCCCACCATGCGAATATTGGTTGTGATTCACCTGGTTCCATGCCCATTTCAAAGAGCCTGTTCGAAGAGGGGCGCATTATTCCTCCCTCCTTCCTGTATCGACGGGGAAAACTACAGGACGCGACACTGAATTTGCTGGGGGGGCGGGAAGGGGGCGAACTTGACCCTGATTTTGCCGCACAATCCAGTGCTAATCTGGTTGGCGTAAATCGACTGTCAGGATTGATTAAAGGACTTGGTATAAAACAATATCTGCAAGCTCTGGAAGAGCTGAATGATTATGCTGATAGGCTGGCGGGTTCGGTGTTGAGAGAACTATTGCCTGGACGTTACAAGTTCAAGGATGTCATGGATGATGATGGTGCGGGTACTACGGATATTCCCATTGCGGTGTCATTGCAAATCGACTCTGACAAGGTAGTGTTGGATTTCAATGACAGTGCGAGCCAGGTGCAAGGCAATATCAACTGCCCCATTTCTGTGGCAGCGGCGGCAGCCTATTACTGTTTCAGGAGTCTGATGCCGGAATTTACCCCTGCTTGCGCTGGCACCTTCAGAAGAATTGATATCATCGCAAATCAGGGTTCTATCGTTAATGCTAACAGGCCCGCAGCCGTGGCAGCAGGGAATGTAGAAACATCAACCAGGCTGGTTGATACCATACTTGGCGCTCTGGCTCAGGCCGCACCGGGCAGGATTCCTGCCGCAAGTCAGGGCAGTATGAATAATGTGGCCATGGGTTATATCAATCCTCGTGACGGCAGCCGCTGGGACTATTACGAAACGCTAGGGGGCGGAACCGGGGGTGGTCCCACCCACGATGGTCTTGATGGCGTGCATAGTCATATGACCAATACCCTTAATACTCCGGTGGAAAGTGTGGAGATGCATTATCCGTTAAGAGTCCGTCGCTATGCCTTGGCACCAGACACCTCGGGGAAGGGTAAACACCCCGGCGGCAACGGACTGGTTCGAGAATATGAATTCCTTGAACAAGCCCAGGTCAGCCTGCTGACCGAGCGACGACGGCACTCACCCTGGGGTCTTTGTGGAGGAAGTCCGGCAAGTAAGGGAGTGAATACCTTGAACGGAGTTGAATTGCCAGGCAAGTGTTCAATTCAAGTAAATCCTGGCGACCGCCTTAAAATTCAAACCCCCGGAGGAGGTGGCTACGGAGCTGACAGTGATGGGGCATGAGTGTAGAATACTGACTCTTAACAATGAAATCCGGGCCTGCAAACCCACCGTTATTTCCGGGGAACTATCGATTAATCAGAAGTTCCGTGGAGTTAAAAAAACAAACAGAGAACCTTGTTTCATTAGAGGATTTCTGTGTCGTTAAAAGCTAATAGGTACTAATTAATGAGCATCGAAGAAACCATCAAAGATCAGATCGGGTCCCACGAAATTCTCCTTTATATGAAAGGAAGCCCGGAACAACCCCAGTGTGGTTTTTCCGCCCAGGTCATACAAATCCTTATGGCTTGCGGCAAAAAATTTGCTTATGTAGATATTCTGAGCAACCCGGAGATACGTTCGACATTGCCGAAAATCGCAAACTGGCCAACCTTTCCCCAATTGTATATTGACGGCGAATTGGTTGGTGGCTGTGATATCGTCGTTGAAATGTATGAAAAGGGTGAGTTGAAACTCCTTATAGACAGCGCTGGTCCTGATGTGGCCGCAGAAGAAGAGCAAGCTTCTACAGAGTAACGCGCCAGGTATAACTCTAAGCAAGGCTTAAAGAGGCCAACCTCCCAGGTCCTGCCACTTGTTCACAATGCGGCAGAATAGTTCGGCAGTTTTTTCGGCATCATAATTGGCCGAGTGCGCTTTACCGTTGTCGAAATCAATATTGGCAGCCTCACAGGCTCTTGATAGAACGGTTTGGCCGTAGGCCAGACCGCTAAGGGTTGCGGTATCAAAGCTCGAGAAAGGATGGAACGGATTGCGTTTCAGGTTATGCCGGTCTGATGCCGCATTGATAAATCCATGGTCGAAGTGAGCATTGTGTGCAACCAGGATCGCACGCTTGCACTGATTGGTTTTCATGGACCCGCGAATTAGTTTAAACATGGCGCTGAACACCTCGTTTTCACTTCGGGCAATACGCAAGGGGTGATAAGGGTCAATTCCGGTAAATTTTAATGCGGCCTCTTCAATATTGGCACCGGGGAATGGTATCACCCGGTGGAAAAAAGTCTGGTCTATCTCAAGTTTTCCGTTGCCGTCCATTGCCAGTAGTACGGCCGCAATTTCCAGGATGGCATCTGTTTTTGAATTGAAACCACCGGTTTCAATATCAACAACCACCGGCAGGTAGGTTCTGAATCGATTCGCAAACAGGCTGCCTGGAAGTTCGTCTTCTGAATCGGGGAACATCAGGATTGTTCCTTAACCTGCCAGGCGATTACTTCTCCGGCCCGCAAGGGGACAACGGTTGATTCTCCCAGAGAGTAACTGGTGGGGACCTGCCACGGAGATCTGATCAGGGATATTTTCTCCTGGTTGCGGGGTAGTCCATAAAAATCAGCGCCATTGAAACTGGCAAATGTTTCCAGTTTATTCAGGGCGCCGGCATTGTCGAAAGCCTCTGCATAAAGTTCGATGGCGGCATGGGCGGTGAATATTCCGGCGCATCCGCAGGCGCTTTCCTTTGCTTCCACAGGGTGTGGTGCGGAATCCGTGCCAAGGAAAAATTTACTATTGCCGCTGGTTGCCGCATCGATCAATGCCCTCTGGTGGCTAACTCTTTTAAGAATTGGCAGGCAATAAAGGTGAGGCCTGACCCCGCCAGCCAGCAAATGATTACGATTACATAGAAGGTGGTGGGC
>JAESQX010000022.1 GCA_016764875.1 Gammaproteobacteria bacterium | reverse complement strand
TAATGGTAATGGCGGCAATGGTTCCGCCGGCGAAGCAGAAGTAAATACAACCACGAACGATTCCTGAGGAATCAATGGCGGTTTCTGGTCCTCAGGAACCGCCTTTAAAGCCCAACTGGCGCCAGGCTTCATAAATCAGTATCGCTGCTGCATTGGATAAATTGAGGCTGCGGCTGTGTTCCAGCATTGGAATTCGCAGCAGTCGCTCAGAGCCGATGTTATCCCTGATCGTGGCAGGTAACCCTCTGGTTTCCGGCCCCAGGACAATGAAGTCTGAGCTCCCGAAGTTGACATCACTATAGGTCGTGCTGCCTTTAGTGCTAATCCCGAAAATCCTCTTTCCACCGGTGGTATCAAGAAACTGCGGCCAGCCCTGGTGCAGTTCAATTTCACTGAACTCGTGATAATCCAGGCCAGCTCGGCGCAGTCGCTTGTCATCCAGTTCGAATCCCAGGGGTTTGATCAAATGTAACTTTGCACCGGTGTTGACAGCCAGGCGAATTATGTTACCGGTGTTGGGTGGAATTTCAGGCTCGAACAGGACGATGTTTATCAAGGGAACCTCTGACAATTATCGCCTGTCACGATTTCCTCAATTATCTTCGATTGATTCATCATCGGCCGAGGTGTTACTGAGCTCCTTGATCTTGCGGGTCAGGGTATTTCGTCCCCAGCCCAGCAGCGTGGCCGCGTCGCGGCGTCGGCCTGCTGTATGTCTTAATGCCACATCAATCATGGTACGCTCAAAAAGAGGCACTGCCTGATCAAGGATAGCCTTGTTGCCGAGGGATAGTTCCTGATCCGCCCAGGCTTCCAGGGACTGGGTCCAACTGTCGGTGTCAGTACGTTTGGCCTCCTGTTCGGAAAATTCCGGGGGCAGGTCATTGAGGTGAACTTCCCGGCTTGATGCCATTACAGTAATCCAGGAGCAGAAATTCTCCAGTTGACGTACATTCCCGGGCCAGTTGAGTCCGGCGAGATAGGTTTCGGTTTCTGGCCGCAGAACCTTGGGTTCCACATTGAGATCCTCCGCTGCCACGCGTAAAAAGTGCCTGGCCAGCTGGGGGATGTCTTCACGTCTATCCTTGAGGTTGGGAATATGAATGCGAATTACGTTCAGGCGATGAAACAGATCCTCTCGGAACAGGTGTTGTTCAACCAGCTTTTCCAGATCCTGGTGAGTGGCAGCAATAATTCGCACATCGACTTTCTTCGGGGTGTGTCCGCCAACCCGGTAAAATTCACCATCCGACAAAACCCGCAGTAATCTGGTTTGTGTTTCCGGTGGCATATCACCAATCTCATCGAGAAATAGAGTGCCTCCGTCTGCCTGTTCGAATCGGCCTATGCGCTGTTGGGCTGCCCCGGTAAATGCGCCTTTTTCATGACCGAACAGTTCAGATTCAATAAGGTCCCGGGGAATTGCTGCCACATTCAGGGGGATGAAGGGCTCGTCGCGGCGCGGGCTGTGCCGATGCAGGGCATGAGCAACCAACTCCTTACCGGTGCCGGACTGGCCGTTAATCAGTACCGAAATATGGGAATGGGAAAGACGACCGATAGCCCGGAAAACCTCCTGCATGGCAGGCGCTTCACCAATGATTTCAGGCGATTTTTCAAGCACGGTTTCTTCAACGGTGACATTTTTCCGGCGCGCATGATCCAGCGCGCGCTGGGTCATCGCCACGGCTTCTTCGATATCAAACGGTTTCGGCAGGTACTCAAAGGCTCCGAGACTGTAGGAAGAAACCGCGCTGTCCAGATCGGAATGGGCGGTCATGATAATTACGGGGAGCTGAGGATACTGTTTCTGGATGTTGGAAAGAAGGTCCAGGCCATTAATGCCGGGCATGCGAATATCGCTGATTATGGCATCAGGTTGCTCTTGAGCTAGGCGATGTAGAAGGTCGTCGCCGTTTTCAAAGGAGACGGTGTCCAGGCCTTTTTTTGCCAGGGATTTTTCCAGGACCCAGCGTATGGAACGGTCATCATCCACAATCCAGACCGAATTATGTGAGTTCATTCTTAGATGTTACCTCTTCAATCTTGATTGCCGTCACTTAACGGAATTGTAATAGAAAAAATAGTCGAACCCGGCTCGCTGTTACATTCGATGATGCCGCCGTGTTGATTAATAATAGACTGCGCAATAGACAGGCCGAGCCCACTTCCTTCCGCACGCCCACTTATCATTGGGTAGAACAGCGTATCGGTAATTTGTGCAGGGATACCTGGTCCGTTGTCCTCGATTTCAACCCGCACTACCAATCGGTGCAGGGTATTGCCAATCGTTACTTGACGGGCAATTCTTGTTCGAAGTAGAATTTTTCCCAGGTCATGATCGACGGCAGGACTGTCCATTGCCTGCACGGCATTTCTTACTATGTTCAGAATGGCCTGAATCAGTTGTTCCGGGTCACCCATGAACGATGGGATGCTGGGGTCGTAATCTTTGACCAGCTCAATAGTTTTGTTGTTCTCTTCGGCTTCTATCAGGCTGGTTACTCTTTCCAGGACCTCGTGAATATTTACCAGTTTCATAACCGGCAGTTTCTTTGCTCCCACCAGGCGGTCTACCAGATTGCGCAAACGGTCAGCTTCCTCGATGATGACATTGGTGTAATCAGTCAATTCTTCATTGGGAAGTTCATCCGCCAGCAGCTGCGCGGCACCCCGAATTCCACCCAGTGGATTCTTGATTTCATGGGCCAATCCTCTCACCAGCTCCCGAGTAGTAGCCTGAGTTGAAAGAATGGCTTCGTCCTTGCTGATTCGCTGTGAGTAATAAAGAGAATTTACTTCCATTAGAATCTGTGGGTGTCCACTTTCCTCAATGAAATTGATGGTGTAATCGACAGTGATACTTTTGCCTGTCGGTAACCTGAATGTCGCTTCGTGCTTGGTGAAGCTGGTCTGGTTGATCAGCGCCTGCCTGATTTCATCTATATCTTCCTGGGCGTCAAGGAGAACATCTCCCAGCACCATTTTGGGTGCCTGTTTACCGCTGATTTCAAACAGCGCTTCTGCCGCCAGGTTAAGGTACGAAGGTCTGAGATTCTCGTCTAAAAGCAATACGCCAGTTTTGAGTTGATCCAGTAATCGTTTGTATACATTGTCCAGGTTCACGAGAAAGCTCTTTTGGCTTAACGGCTTCAGCCAATTTTCAGTTCGTTAATAAGTGAGTATGCAATAACCAAACCAATGCTGCTCAACCACTCGAATTCTTTTGAGGGGCCGAATATGGCGGGATTAAAGGCGTGGATTTCCCGGTTGCGGTTATTTCGGTGAGCGTAAATGGGGCCACTGGGGTAATATGCACTATTATGGTGCGTTGCGCAATATTCTCATTGAGCTAGTTAGCCAGTAAAGGCTGCTTTTGGGTAGGTCTGGCGGGTCAGACAAAGCCATGACAAAAAAAGCCCGGGCAAACCCGGGCCTAATCAGTTTCTTTGTTTCAGCTCGTTTAGAGGCTGTAGTACATGTCAAACTCAACCGGGTGAGTGGTCATATTCAATCGAGTCACATCATCGGACTTCAACTCGATATAGGCGTCGATGAGGTCGTCATCGAAAACACCGCCTGCTTTGAGGAACTCCCGGTCACAGTCCAGCGCAGCCAGTGCCTCTTCCAGACTGCCACAAACCTGGGGTATATCTGCTTCTTCCTCAGGTGTCAGGTCGTACAGGTCTTTGCTTGACGCTTCACCCGGATGAATCTTGTTGTTGATTCCGTCGAGGCCTGCCATGAGCATGGCTGCAAAATACAGATAAGGATTAGCCGTGCAATCGCCGAAACGAACTTCAATGCGAATTCCTTTGGGATTCCCACCGAGGATATGGGGAATTCGAATGGCCGCCGAGCGATTACGTGAAGAATAAGCTAACAGGGTTGGAGCCTCGAAACCTTTTACCAGGCGCTTGTAAGAGTTGGTTGAAGCATTGCCAAATGCGTTTAGAGCCTTGGCGTGTTTAATAATGCCGCCAATATAAAACAGTGCCTCTTCAGAAAGACCAGCATATTCATCACCGGCAAATATGTTTACTCCATCCTTGAAAATTGACTGGTGGCAGTGCATGCCATTTCCATTGTCACCCACTAGTGGTTTGGGCATGAATGTGGCTGTTTTACCAAAAGCATCGGCGGTGTTATGTACACAGTATTTCAGAATTTGTACTTCATCCGCCTTGATCACCAGGCTGTTGAACTTGGTGCCGATCTCGTTTTGACAGGCAGTGCCTACCTCGTGGTGGTGCAGGTCGATTTCCAGGCCCATCCCCGCCATTGTTTCACACATGGCGCAACGCAGGTCATGGGCAGAGTCAACGGGTGGTACCGGAAAATAACCGCCCTTGACGCCGGGACGGTGGCCTTTATTGCCCCCTTCAAATTCAGAACCGGAAGCCCAGGCGGCCTCTTCGGAGTGCAATTTGTAGCTGGCGCCTTCCATATCCGTAGTCCACTTCACATCGTCGAATACAAAAAACTCGGGCTCAGGACCAAAGTAGGCCGTGTCACCAATTCCGGTGGATTCCAGATATATTTCGGCTCGACGGCCAACAGAACGTGGGTCACGGTTATAGCCCTGCATGGTCTTGGGTTCGATGACATCACATCGCACATTGACCTGAGCTTCGTCGGTAAAAGGATCCAGTACGGCCGTACTGTCGTCAGGCCGCAGAATCATGTCTGAGTCATTAATTCCTTTCCAGCCGGAGACGGAAGAGCCGTCAAACATCATGCCTTCAAAAAATTCCACATCTATGCGTTCAGCAGGGAAAGTTACATGTTGTTCCTTGCCTTTGGTATCTGTAAAACGGAGGTCCACCCACTTTACATCATTATCTTTAATTAGTTTTAGAGTCTTTTCAGACATTGTTGATCCTCCGTGTGATCAATCACTGTGGTTAAAATTCCACTGGTTAAGTATTAGAAATTCTCTTTCAGACAGGTTTCTGCTGATGAAAGTCCTTCAGCCTTATACATTCTCCAAAGAAATCCAATAGAAGGTCAATTCCATTGGCTTGCCTTGAGTGCAAGAGGAGGAGCAAAATATATGCCAAAACCTGATAAGATAAAAGACCCATTTTACATAGGCTTGCAAGAGAAAAATTCACTAGAGCGCGCCACAATAGAGCGATCGATTATGGCGCGACTCTTATTGGTGCATATTATCTGATAAACCACGTCTCTGGCGAGCAAGATCCGATATCAAAATAAATAATCAGCGAATTTCCCCATTGTGAGGGTAGGGGAATGACCTGTTACGAGTCCGCTTATGTTGATTGTTGTAAAGCTGTTCCCCGAAATTACTATTAAAAGCAGGCCGGTTCGACGCCGCTTCATTCGCACTCTGCGGCGAAACATCAGAACCATGTTGCGGCAACTGGATGAAGGGGTCTCGGTTGTCGGTGAATGGGATTATATCGATGTAGAAACCTCAACCAATGAGGCCGCCGTTCTTCGGCAGATTATTCAGTGTCTGCAGTGCACTCCCGGAATTGCACGGTTTCAGACAGTGGAACGCCATCCGCTTGAAGATCTGGATACCATGGCCGAGTTGTGCCGAGGTGTTTTTGCCGATGTCCTGGCCGGCAAGACTTTTGCCGTTCGTTGTAAACGTAGCGGCCGGCACACTTTCAGGTCGGTGGACGTGGAGCGGCATGTGGGAGGGGTTCTATTGCATCAGACCGATGCGGTCGGGGTAAATCTGGATAATCCCCAGGTAAAGGTTCAGCTGGAAATCAGGAATGAAATTGTTTTCCTGGTAAAGCAGCAATATAGAGGGCTTGGAGGTTTTCCCCTGGGAACCCAGGACGGCGTCCTGTCACTGATTTCCGGTGGTTTTGACTCCGCCGTTTCCAGTTTTCTTTGCATCAAGCGAGGATTATTAACGCACTACTGTTTTTTTAATCTGGGGGGCAAGGCCCATGAATTTGCGGTAAAGGAAGTTGCTCTTTACCTGTGGCTGAAATACAGCAGTTCTCATCGGGTTAGATTTGTAACCGTGCCGTTTGAACCGGTGGTGGCGGAAATTCTGAACAGGGTTGATGATTCGCAAATGGGGGTGGTTCTCAAGCGGATGATGCTGCGCTGTGCAACCGAAGTAGCAGATCAGTTGCAGATTAAGGCCCTGATAACCGGTGAAAGTGTTGCTCAGGTATCAAGTCAGACGTTGCCAAATCTGGCAGTGATTGACCGGGTAACGGACATGCTGGTGTTGCGTCCTCTGTGCACTTCAGACAAGCAGGACATTATCGACATTGCCCGGGATATCGGTACCGAAGATTTTTCGAAAAAGATTCCTGAATATTGTGGAGTAATTTCGGTGAAACCTACCACCAGGGCCAGGATTGAGCGAATTGAAAGGGAAGAAAATCGCTTCGATATGGCACTGATTGACCAGGCTGTCGCGGCGGCACGCATGCAATCCATTACCGCAATCGCTGAAGATATTTCCGATCAGCCATTTGAGTTAAAAATTACCGCTGAACTCGAGAGTGGCGATACGGTTATTGATATCAGGCATCCGGATGAACAGGAACGCCGTCCGCTACTATTGCCGGACCAGAAGGATGTGGAAAAATTAGATATTCCTTTCTTTCAATTGCAATCCTATTTCGCTGATAGAGATAAGGAAGGATCCTACCTTCTTTATTGCGACAAAGGCATGATGAGCGCCCTGCATGCCGCCCATCTGTACGATCAGGGATACAGGGGAATCGCTGTTTACGATCCTGCCCATTCTTGATTGCAGCCACGGGTTTTACAGTGTCGACCAAAGTTTTGGCTATTTTGGATGCATGTGCCTGACTATTGGCGATGTAATTCGATCCGGGCTCATGTATACTCGCCGCTTTTTGTAATCTGAGCCCGTTGACGCATTCGCTTCAGCCGGGGTCTATTGGATCAGGACGTGATAGAGAAAATCAGAAACATAGCCATTATTGCTCATGTCGACCATGGCAAGACCACCCTGGTGGACAAGTTGCTACAGCAGTCAGGAACCCTGGAATCACGAGGGAAGGCCATTGAGCGCATAATGGACTCCAACGACCAGGAGCGGGAACGCGGTATAACTATCCTGGCCAAGAACGCGGCGATTAACTGGCGTGGTTATCACATCAATATCGTTGATACTCCCGGGCATGCTGATTTTGGCGGTGAAGTGGAGCGGGTTATGTCCATGGTGGACAGCGTTCTATTATTGGTGGATGCGGTAGAAGGGCCAATGCCCCAGACCCGTTTTGTTACCCAGAAAGCCTTCGCGGCGGGGCTCAACCCTATCGTAGTTATTAACAAAATAGACCGTGACGGAGCCAGGCCGGATTGGGTATTGGACGAAGTATTTGACCTTTTTGATCGACTTGGCGCCAACGAGGCTCAACTTGATTTTCCGGTAATTTATGCCTCGGCATTGGATGGTGTCGCTGGCTATGAAGCAGATGAGCTGGCACCGGATATGGTGCCCCTGTTTGAAACCATTATCGCCCGTGTCCCCCCCCCGAAAGTTGACCGTGATGCGCCGTTTCAGATGCAGATCAGCGCTCTGGATTACAGTAGTTACGTTGGCGTAATCGGTGTGGGCCGTATTACCCGCGGGCAGGCTAAAGCCAGCATGCAGGTAGTGATTGTTGATAGTGAGGGCAAGCAGCGTAAAGGGAAAATCCTCCAGGTTAAAACCTATCAGGGTCTGGAACGAATCGATGTAAACCAGGCGGAAGCCGGTGAAATCGTCAGTATTATTGGCATTGATAACCTGCATATTTCGGATACTGTATGTGACCCTGACCATGTCGAGGCAATGCCAGCATTAACGGTGGACGAGCCCACTATCAATATGACATTTCAGGTGAATGATTCACCCTTTGCTGGCAAAGACGGAAAATTTGTTACCACGCGCAATTTAAAAGAGCGACTGGAAAGAGAGCTGCTCTATAACGTGGCCTTGCGTGTAGAACCCGGTGAGACACCGGATAAGTATCTTGTTTCTGGTCGTGGCGAATTGCATTTGTCCGTATTGATAGAAACCATGCGCCGGGAAGGTTACGAACTGGCTGTATCAAAACCCGAGGTCATCGTTCATGAGATAGATGGCGCCAAGCAGGAACCGTATGAAGTACTGTTTGTCGACTGTGATGAGGAGCACCAGGGCCGTGTGATCGAGGAACTGGGCTTGCGCCGTGCCGAGATGCGGGATCTCAGTCCGGATGGTAAGGGTCGGGTACGTATAAAATTCATCATACCAACACGCGGTCTGATTGGTTTTCGGTCTCAGTTTCTCAGTATGACCTCTGGCACTGGCGTGTTGTCCCATGTGTTTGATCATTACGGAACGGTAAAATCCGGTCAGATCGCCAAACGTAAAAATGGCGTGCTGATTTCCATGGTAAGCGGTAAGACGCTGGGTTTTGCGCTGTTTAACCTGCAGGAACGGGGGCGTCTGTTTGTGGGGCCTAATGTCAAGGTTTACGAAGGCATGATCGTGGGGTTGAACAGCCGTGACAACGATCTGGTGGTTAACCCGACAAAAGCCAAGCAGTTGACCAATGTCAGGGCCTCTGGCACGGATGAAAATATCGTATTGACAACACCGACATTCCACAGTCTTGAACAGGCAATGGAATTTATAGAAGATGACGAGCTGGTTGAAATTACACCGAAACACATACGCCTGAGGAAAAAACGCCTCACAGAGAATGAACGGAAGCGGTATTTCCGAGGATCTCTTGCGAGAGGTTAGTCGCGAGAATTCTTACATCGCCAAAAATTCAAAATTAGCCTAAAATCAGAAATCCTCCAGGCTAGAAGGTGTGGTTGCTTGTGCTGATTTTGTACCCGGAATTAAAGCCCTATATTCGTCACCAGTTGAAAGTGTCGGATATCCACGAACTCTATCTCGACGAGGCAGGGGACCCTGATGGCATCCCGCTGTTGTTTCTCCACGGGGGACCCGGTAGTGCCTGTGATGCCAATTCTCGCCGTTTTTATGATCCTGAAATTTACCGCATCATTACCTTCGATCAACGAGGTTGTGGCAGGTCATCACCCCATGCAGAGCTGGAAGAAAATAATACAGCCAATCTTATAGCTGATATTGAAGCAATCAGAAATTTTCTGTCCATTGACAAGTGGGTTCTGTTTGGCGGTTCATGGGGTGCAACCCTTGCTTTGCTATATGCACAGGCTTATCCGCAGCGAGTGCTGGCGATGATTTTGCGAGGTACTTTTTTGTGTCGCCAGTCTGATCTGGATTGGCTTTACAAGACAGGTGCAAGCCGTGTATTTCCGGATCACTGGAAGGAATTTGTTAACTTTATTCCTGAACTTGAAAGGCATAATCTGATTGAAGCTTATTACAAACGACTTACCGGGGCAGATGAGCTGGCCAGTATGGCAGCGGCAAAGTCATGGGCAAGCTGGGAATTCCATTGTTCAAGATTGCGGCCCAGTTCGGATGTTCATAAATTGGTCACCAAGCAGCACAATGCTCTTGCTTTAAGTAAAATTGAAACACACTGGTTCATGCACGATGGGTTTATCGAAGAGAATCAGATAATGAACGATATTTCCAGAATATCGGATATACCGGCAAAAATAATTCATGGCCGGTACGATATGGTTTGCCCGCTGGATAATTCAGTTACCCTGCATGATAAATGGCCAACATCGGAATTGTATATTGTCAGAGATGCCGGACATTCCGCATCGGAACCTGGAATCATTGATGCTTTAATCAGGGCTACACAAGATATGGCAGAATTTCTGGAAAGCAGGGATTAGAACTTTCGGTGATAGCGCTAATACAGAGAGTCAGTCGAGCCAGGGTAACAATAGACAATTTAGTCTACAGTGAAATCGGGCCGGGAATTCTGGCTTTTATCGGTATCGAAAAATTGGACACCGATACCAGTACAGAAAAAATGCTGGATAAAATTCTTGCCTACCGGATATTTAATGATTCAGAAGGGAAGATGAATCTCAGCGTAAAAGACGTTGCCGGTGGATTGATGCTGGTATCGCAGTTTACCCTGGCGGCCGATACCAACAGTGGTCTGCGACCGGGATTTTCTTCCGCCATGAATCCGGCATCTGCAAAAACTATTTATTCTAATCTGGTTGAAACTGCAAAAACAAAACACGAATTGGTGCAGAGTGGCCAATTCGCTGCAGACATGCAAATTGAGTTGGAAAATGACGGACCCGTTACCTTTATTCTTTCAGGGTAGTAGTGATTAACTGGAGGCTTCGTCTGTCTTCTGTTTTTTCTGAATAAAACTACCGGCAATTATTCCCACTTCAAATAAGGCCCACATCGGTAGTGCCAACATGGATTGAGTAAACGGGTCAGGTGGTGTAAGCAGCATGGCAGTGATAAAGCAACCCACCACCACGTAGGGCCTTTTATTTCGCAAGTCGCTTGGTTCAACCAGTCCCGCCCAGATGAATAAAAAAACGGCAATAGGCACTTCAAAGGCCAGGCCAAAAGCAAAAAATATTGTTAGTGCAAAACTGAGAAAACTGCTTATGTCCGGAGCTACAGTAACACCTTCTGGCGCTACATTGATAAAGAAGGCGAACACGATGCCAAATAACACATAACGTGCAAAGGCTATCCCTGAATAAAACAGAATCACGCTGGAAATAAACAGAGGAACGGCCACTGTTTTTTCGTTTTTATACAGGCCAGGGGCAATAAATGACCACAGTTGATAGAGTATGTAGGGTGCAACCAACACCACAGCAACATAAAAAGTCAGTTTAAAAGGAGCAAAAAACGGCGAGGTTGGATCGATAGCAATCATTGTAGCGTTTTCAGGAAGAGCCGAAATCAGGGGGTCGGCCACGAAAGTATAGATGTCGTTGGCAAAGGCGAATAGACAAAGAAAAATTACCACTACCGCTACCAGGCATTTTAAAATACGGTCACGCAGCTCAATCAGGTGATCAACTAAGGTCAGTTCCTTTTCATCCTCTGCCGATATCACTTTTCTTCACCGGCTTTGGGTTTTTCCCTGGCATCGCTTTTATTAAGTTCGGCTTTTATTTCCTGGGTATTACTCTTCACTTCCCGGGTAATATCGTTGACATAGGAAACGGCCTGTTTCAATTCGCCAGTGATAGTTCCTTCCTTTGCCTTGCGCTCTTTGTCAGACTCATCAGGGTTTTCCGAGGGTTTTTGATCCGATTTTTTTCCGTCGCTATTCGGCGTTAATCGTAAATCCGTTTCGTCATCGTTGTCGGTGCCAGAGGCGGCGCTTTTGATATCTCTGGTAAAGTTTTCCACTTTTGACTTGGCATTCTTGACTTCTTCGAGAATTGATTCGTTATGCAGCTGCCTTTTGATTTCATCGGCATTGAGTTCTTTTTCAACTTCAGCTTTGATTTTATAAAAGCTGCTGCGAAAACGGCCCACCCATAAACTGCCAGTTCTAATGGCACTGGGCAACTTTTCAGGGCCGATTACCAGGAGCGCAACGACAGAAATGAGGATGAGTTCTGCTGGACCAATATCAAACATAATCGGGGCCCGGTTTAGGAAAGGAAGAAGCTACTTGCCACAGTAGCGATTCGAATTGAACCTGAGGGTTTATTTTTCGTCGACTTTTTCCGCCGTGGAATCAATGGTTTCGCCATCAGCCATTTCAGATTGCTCGGTAATCTCGTCCTTTTCTTCATTATCATCCTTCATGGCTGTTTTAAAACCCTTCATTGCACCACCCAGATCAGAACCCAGATTGCGTAATTTCTTAGTGCCAAACAGCATTACCACGATCAGCAGGATTATCATTAATTGCCAAATTCCAATACCACCAATACCCATGTCATACCTCCAGATAAAAACTCTTAGTTGCCGCGTCTTGCCGCCATCAGCGGATAGTAACTGAAAATATCCTTAATTGCTTCGTGATGCCTTTTCGACGAGGCCGGATATATTAAAGCGTTTTTCCAGTTCCTCCAACACCTGATCCGGCGTGAGATCCAGATGGCTGAGCATCACCATGCTATGGAACCAGAGGTCTGCAGTTTCGCGGATTACCGCCAGCTCATGTTCTTCAGTGCTGTGAGAATCGCAATCCTTGGCCGCCAGTATGACCTCCACAGCCTCTTCACCGACTTTTTCCAGGATTTTGTTCAGGCCCTTCTCGTGCAGGCCAGCGACGTAAGAATCCTCACTATCAGCGGTTTTACGCTGTTCCAGCACTCGTGCCAGATTGTTAAGAATATCACTCATTAGCCTGGCCTGGTTATCCTTGTTGATTTATTTTTCACCGTACATTTGCTCCGGATCACGCAATACGGGGTCAATTACCCGCCATTGCCCTTCTATCAGCTTCTGGTAGAAGCAACTTTCCCTGCCAGTATGGCAGGCAATACCACCTATTTGCTTTACCAGATAGCACACCGAGTCATTGTCGCAATCAAGGTAC
>JAESQX010000220.1 GCA_016764875.1 Gammaproteobacteria bacterium | reverse complement strand
ACCGAACCGTTCCTGCATCAGTTCCAAGCATTAACTTTCTCTCCGGGGGGCAGGCTCCGGAAGAAGCTACCCAGAACCTGAATGCAATCAATCAACTCTCCGCCCGGGCCAACTGGCTGCTCACTATCTCCTATGGGCGCGCCTTACAACAGCCCGCTTTATCAGCCTGGCAAGGCAATCCGGATAATACCGAACTTGCACAGCAGGCATTGCTTAAAAGAGCCCGACTGAACCATTGCGCCATGCTGGGCGAATACGAAAAGGAAATGGAGCAGGTATAGAAATTTCGCTGAAACCGTCGATAGTAATATCAGGTACGTTAACAGCACGCAGCTGTAATCCACTGGAGAGAGAATATGGCCAAGACGGCAAAGGCTGGCAAAAAAACCGGGAAAGCGAAACAACCGGCGATTCATCTGGCGGAGGAACTTGAAGGCCAGTTCCACATAATACAGAAAAAAATCGGTAAAGCCCGAAATGACTATATCGACAGCCATCAAAAGGAGTTGGCGGCGGCTCGTAATAAAATGAAATCTGTTCAGGCCAAAGTAACCAAGGCCAGAACTAAAACAGCCAAAGCCGCTGTACGTGCCAAAAATACCGGCACCAGGGCCGCGGGTAACCAGTTAAAAAAAGCCAGGGCAGCAAGCTTGCTGCTTGGGGAGTCACTGAAAGAAACCAAAGACATTCTGGTGACGGCGCAAAGCAAACTACATTCAGCCAAACCCTTCGACCGAAAACTGGCCGCTCGAGCCAAAGTATTAGCTCAGTTTGAAAAAGACTGGGATAAGAAATTAAAAGCGGAAGCGGTAACCAGAGCTAAGGGGGCTAAAAAGGCCGCTGCAAAACGTCGAAGCACTGCTAAAAAACGGGCGGTGAAACGGCAGGCAACCTCCTGAACCTACTGTTAAATCAAATCGGCAAGACCCCAGTTTTGGTTGCAAACTTGGCGAGCGTTAAACTACCGGCACTTCTTTCCGGCCTCTGCCCTCTAGCCTTTCTTACTTGCGAGCACACGCGCTTCTGTTTTTTCAGCGCTGCGGAACTCGCTTTGCTCAAACAGTCCTCGCTTGACCTGAAAAAACAGAAACGCTAATACGTGCTCTGATTGCAAGTAAGAAAGGCTAGAGGGCAGATGCCTCGTTTTAGTGAATGTGAGAAGATCGGCGATGTAAATAAAAACAAATTGCTTGGGCCATCTGTATTTGCCGAAGTTGTGTAGCTTTAACCCTGCTGATTAATTTTCAGGTTTTATGAACTTGAGGGTCATGCGATCACTCTCGCCGATAGCAAGATACTTCTCCAGATCCTGCTCACCCAGACGTGAAATAGGCGGCAAAGTCCAGACACCTGCTGGGTAGTCCTTGCTGTCCTTCAGATTGGCATTTATTTCAGATGATTCGACAAATTCAAACCCGGCCTGCTGTGCCAGCTCGATCACATAATCCTGGGTTACATAGCCAGTAGTTTTCATGATTTCCATGCTGGAATCAGGGTTCGCCCGGTGCTCCACTACTCCCAGAATCCCACCCGGCTTCAGAGCCTTATAGAAAGCAGCAAAATGATCATTCTGGGTATCGGCCTGTATCCAGTTATGCACGTTGCGGAAGGTAAGTGCCATGTCGGCCGAATTAGGCGGTGCGATGTCAGATTCTGTGGGTGGGTACAGGTTGGTAATTATTGTCCCCTCATAAATTTCCGAATTACCCGCTACACGGTCTTTGAACTGTTGCAGCATCGGCGGCTGGTAAGCAATATGGGAGTTGGGGGAGAAATGTGCCGCATAATAAGTGCCTTCATCTTTCATGAAGGGTGCCAGAATTTCTGCATACCATCCCCCACCGGGCAGGATTTCCACTAAAGTCATATCAGATTCTAGGCCAA
This sequence comes from Gammaproteobacteria bacterium, assembly GCA_016764875.1. Classification (GTDB taxonomy): domain Bacteria; phylum Pseudomonadota; class Gammaproteobacteria; order Pseudomonadales; family Pseudohongiellaceae; genus NORP240. The sequence continues at coordinate 2,662 of JAESQX010000220.1, read as the reverse complement.
AGAACTTTAAAGTCGCTTCCGGATGGCGCATGGAATCCCGTGCCTTATTTGCTTCGGAGCGGTGATCACTTACCAGTATCTGCCTTATTAGCAACTTATCATCCCTGGCATTATTGCCAACGCCAAAAGCCGCTACTAGAAATAACATTCCCAGCACCAGCGTAGTTTTTGTTATTTCCGGTCTCTTAATCACACGAACTCACCCCGGGCTTTAACCCCACATTTAATCTTGAGAGATCCCCGGCAAATCATCTGAACCCACATAAATCTTTTTCTCATTTAAAATGTCCAGTTAATTTTGATGGCAAACACTCTGCCCGAGGAACTGCAAAAATCTTCTATCTCTTCGATAATACCACTGGAAATGGGTCCGACAAACCGCTGCCTTTCACGACAGAATTTATTGACAGTCAGGTCTCTGCCCTCAAGCCTGAAGGTCAACCCATTGTCGGTGACATATTCGACAAAGCCAAACACAAAAGGATCCCCGGCATTTAACTCGATATCTTCCAGGTCATAAAAAATACGTTGCCCATCAAAGGTATTGTTCCAGTTCAGGCCATAATTCATATTCCAGCGGGGGATGTCATGGCGAAATCCCAACTCAATACGCCCTCGATTATTAAACCGCATACTACGATCAGTGCCCAGAATTGGATCCCTTACCCTCGAATCCTGAACCGTGAATCGGCTGCTGGCAAGCACGTTGGGAAGATTAAGCATACCCAAACGGATACTCGCTGACGCCCGCAGGCCGTAGCGTTCGCCGTCGCCTATATTACCATTGGCGGAATCGAGATCGTCCGGTGAGAGTGAAACGTCTATTCGATCAATCACGTTCTCCAGGTCATGGTAGAAAATACTGGTGTCTACCACCAATATCATTGGGCAGGCGATACTCCAGGTTGAAATCATATTGCCACGCCTCTTCCTGGCGTAGTTGTACATTGCCTGCCCGTACATTCTCATCGTTGTCATTAAAATCAGTGGCCGCCACGAAGTCTGAGAAGCTGAGTTGGGATACCGTTTTTTCAACTGTGACGCGAAATTGCAGCACTGGTGTAATGTCAAAACGGTAATCCAGCTTGGGTTTTACAAAGTTAAAATCCCGTTTGTTATTCACATCACCTTTCTGCTCAATTTCCGATGATTCATATTTTATTGTGCTTTCAATGGACATGCGGTTGTTTAACTGCCAGTTATGAACAACGAATGGTTCAATACGAATTTCTTCAACAGTGGAAGTAGCATTTGAGACCTCAATAGGGACCAGGCCTCCGAAATTGGAATCAGGTATTCCACTCGCCGAATCAGTTGCCAGCCTCAGGGTTGAATCGAGAATTGTCTGGGCCCTTTCCACCCCGATTTCCACGTTCTGCCCGTCGAACACATCCATAGTGTATGAGCCGCGTACGATTCGTTCCTGATTGCGGGAAAAAGTATCAAGAAACAGGTTCTTGTTCTCGCCTTCGCCGGGAATTACCTCGTAGCGTTCTCGCAAAAATCCATTATTGCGCTCATTGGTAATAAACAGAACTTTAAAACGATTGCCATTGGCAAAGTTGTATTCATAGTCACCGCCTATTTCCCAATTGTCGCGATCTGAATCCTGGTCTTCTCGCTCCTGTAATACAGAATTCGGCGTTACTCTCAAGTCCGTGGTCCAACGATCCACGTCGGATTGATTGTCATCAGTTCCATACAGGGCATTAAACCGTGCACTGCTTCGATCATTGATCAGGTACTCAATATTTGTCGAGTACTCGTATGTTGTCTGCTCCCGCGTTCGTTCCTCCCGGACAAGATCATTGGGGGTAAGGTCACCGAGTATGCTATTTTCCTTTGCCAGTCGGAAACTATGCCGTGGCACTGCCTGGGCACTAAAAAGATAGTTGAGGCCACCGGATTGCCCGCCGTAGGAGATCGATCCCCCGGGTTGGGTGTCCTTATCCCAGTAACGGTCAAGGCCAACCTCGTAGGAAATACTGCTGGAGGCAAACTCGTCAAACAGCACTACGTTAATCACCTGGCTGCTGCCGCGAATATCCAGGTCACCGGAGGTGCCTCGTATCACCTCGATGTAATTCACCAGGCCTGCCGTGATTCGATCCAGGCGACTGCTGGCCTGATTATTCTTGCCGGCCGTTCGTTTGCCGTTTATCAGTATCTGATTACCACCGCCGCCATCACCCAGGCCGCGACGACCATGCCCACCGCGTCCGCCACCACCGCCTCCGCGTCCACCAGGCCTGCCGCTGCTGAGACCGGGGATACGATCCAGCATGTCCTGTGCGGTTACCGGAGCATATTCCTCAAAATAGGAGGCCGGATACACAACCGTAGAATCTTCTACGCTGGTGTCTTGTGCAGATACAGTGGGCAGCAGTGAAAAACCTAAAGTCAGGAGGAATAAAAGCGCTGGTCGCAGCAGGTATGTCCGAACCATATTCAAGTCTTCTTGTTGATGAAATGGATACATATAGGAACCCGGCAAGGGCGATCTACATTCAAAGGGTCGCTGATTCAGCGATCAGAACGTGCCGTTTATTTTCAGAGAGAGCAAACGGCCCGAACCTTCGCATCGATCTTCAATTTCTTCCAATATGCCACTATTGATTCTACCCACAAAACGCTGCCGTTCCCGACATTGCAGATTGTTGGT
>JAESQX010000219.1 GCA_016764875.1 Gammaproteobacteria bacterium | reverse complement strand
TAACTGACGTCCCCTACTTCCGCAAAAGAGTCATCAAGGCGCAATTGTCTATGGTGAGATATTCCTTGGAAGATTTTCCAGGGCAATCACAGCGAAACCTATCCTGACAAAATTTACTTATCGAAAACTATCGATTCTGTTTTTCATGCTTGAACAATATGGCTATTTAGATATTGAACTTAAGCCGCTATTAAACATTTGCGAAGAAGTCGGTGTTTATGGCCGAAAATTCGGTATCTATGACGAAAACAGTCTTTCGAAGAAACGCAACAAATATTACGAACGTCAAGGAACCCATTTGTAGCAAAAGGCATCCTTCGAAAAATCCCCACTCATGCATAGTCTCTGTAACCGTCTAACTTCGACGATTCGGCACCGTCCTTGTGGTTTAAGGAATTTACTATGCAACACGATACAAACAATCAAAGCAATAACTCAAAGGAAGCGGCTGGGACTGCCCCGCAGGACCTGCCCGCTCCTGAAGTTGAATCTTGTCAGGGTACGGAGTCTAGTAACACTGTACCCTCTACTAGCATTAACCAATCTACTACCCAGATACTCCGAACTGGCATTGACAGTCTATATCTCTCTTTTCGTGGAGAAATGTACGACGATACAGCTATTCGGCTCTCTGAGTTAAAAAGTCTCGCCCAGTCTGATAAGGATTCTAATTCGGCTCTGGCTCAGTTCATGGCTGGAGATCAGTTGCTTGCGGTGTTGGGGAATGGTCGCCCACCGTACACCTTCGTCCTTGTTGATGGTTGGTTCCGAATTGAAGTGGCTAAGGCCAACGCAAAGCTACTCCCAATGGCCTACTGTAAGATCGCTAGCTCGCTGCTTACCGCGATGGGTCACCACTTTGCTTTAGATGCACTTAACAGGGTAATTAACGCGATCGGAAAACCTGAAGGTCACCCAAATGTCAGCCGCATCGACATATGTGCCGATTTCACCACCGACTACCCACTTGATCAACTCACCGAACACGAGTTTGTAACGAAGGCAAGATCCTTTTCTCGTCACACAGTGGCTCGGCAGTTCTCCGGGTTTTCATTCTCTGCTGGCTCTCCGACTTCTGCACGCTTGTACAACAAGACACAGGAGATGAAGAGTAAGAATCGTCCTCGGCCTGACCTAGAACTGCAATGGAGTCAGAATGGTTGGGATGGTGAGCAAGATGTATGGCGCTTGGAATTCCAGCTACGTCGCGAAACTCTAGCTGCATTTGAATTAGTTCCCTATGAAAAGGCTATAGCTGCTCTCCCCGATCTCTGGAAGTACGCTACTCGAAATTGGCTACGGCATACCTGTCCCAGCACTACCGACACAACACAATCCCGATGGTTAACCTCGCCTTTCTGGGAGGCGATTCAAAGCACTGAGTGGGATGAAGGGACAGCGGCCCCTCTTTCTCGGATATATCCTGACAAGGGGCGCTCACCCTCAGATTACTTCTTGTTTATAAACGGCCTGAGCACACTCACTTCTTTTGCTGCCCGAGAGGGATATATCAATGCTGGCGATGCCGCTAAAGCCTACCTTGAAGATGCACAAGAATTTCACGACAAACGCGCGCAGCAGAGCATCGCACGTGACCGCAAAAAAAGTGCTGATGTGGATTTCGCCGATTATTTCCGGCAAAAGGTTGAGAGTAAGAGGCGGTTCTACAATACCGCCAAGAATCAACCTCTTGATGATGGGCTTCACCCGGCCGATGAAGCCGTGGCTAGGGAATACAGGAAGCGAAGTGATGGAGACTACTAATCATGAAACTCTCGATCTCAGAGAAGCGGCTGACTTTCTCAAGCTCCACTGGCAAACCCTTCGCGCCAAAGCCCAATCAGGTGATATTCCCGCAGCCAAATTGGGCCCGCGCTGGGTGTTTCTCAAGGCAGACCTTGTTTCTCATCTGCGATCCCACTACTCTACTTCCCGACCAAGGTCGCAAGTTCAACAGAGTGTAGGAGATAGCTTATGTTGTTCAAACGACCCAATTCGCGCTTCTGGTGGTGTACGTTCATTGCACCAAACGGAGATCGAATACAACAGTCTACTAGGACGGTAGATAGAGCACTGGCTCAAGAGTTTACGGATAAGCTCAGAGTTCAATATTGGCGGACTACCCGGTTGGGTGAGAAGCCTAGAAGGACCTGGAAGGAAGCCGCAGTACGATGGTCTAGAGAAACCTCCCGAAAATCAGTTGTGAATGACTTGGGACACATCCATTGGCTTGATCAGTTCTTGGGATCACTCTATCTGGATCAGGTCACTCGGGAAGTCATAGACCAGATCACGGAAGCCAAGGTCAACACAGGTGTAAAACCGGCAACGGTGAATCGCTTACTCGAACTTGTCAGAGTGATTTTGAATACGGCTGTAAAGCATTGGGAATGGATTGATCGTGCACCTCATGTAAGGATGCTGAAGGACCCAGCACGGCGTATAAGGTGGCTAACCCGAGAGGAGGCTAATTTGCTTCTGTCTAACCTGCCACACCATACACGCGCTATGGCGAGGTTCTCGCTGGCCACGGGCCTTAGAGAAACTAATGTGACTCGATTGCAGTGGTCACAAGTTGATCTTGAAAGGCGGGCTGCTTGGATACATGCCGATCAATCAAAGACAGGACGTCCTATTGGAATACCGTTGAACAGGGAAGCCATTGTTTTGCTACGAGGTGAAGTAGGTAAGCACTCTAAGTATGTGTTCACCTTTAATGGCAAACCAATTAAAAGGGCCAATACCAAAGTCTGGCGCAGAGCGTTAGAGCAGTCCGGTATTGCGAACTTTCGCTGGCATGATTTACGTCATACGTGGGCGAGCTGGCACGTTCAAGGAGGAACACCAATGCATGTGTTACAAGAGTTAGGTGGTTGGTCGGATATTCGGATGGTGCAGCGTTATGCTCACCTGGCACCGGAACATCTTTCCCCGTATGCCGAAACCTTGTGTGAGTTGGAACCCGTTACTACATTCCTTACTACACAAGGATTAGGGAAACAAAAAAGCAGCTACCCTTTTTGAGATAACTGCTTGAATATGTTGAACTAATTTGGCACGCCCGGAGAGATTCGAACTCCCGACCAACTGGTTCGAAGCCTGATGCTCTAACGCCGAATTCCCCTTCCCT
>JAESQX010000218.1 GCA_016764875.1 Gammaproteobacteria bacterium | reverse complement strand
ATTTGAGCGCCAGCGTGGTATTGCTGCCACAGCAGCAAAATCATTGTTCTGTTCACCTGCACCTTCCAGCAACGGATCGAGGTCCGAGAGTTGAAATTCATAGGTATCAACATAGGTCACTTGCCAATTAACCCGAAAACCACCCCAGTCACGTGTCTCTATGGAATAATCCACCGCTAAATCAGTCGCCCGTACCAGCATATTGGACGCATTCAAATCACTTTGAATTACCATCTGAACAGTGGTTATGTCATTGGCAGAGCGAACGATACTCTTGTTGGAACGTGAATCAGCAAGCCATTCCCGCAACTGGTCCAGTGTCGGTTGACCGTCTACGTCCGGGTCAAAACCCGTAGCTAGCTGAAAGTTTCTAAAATCCGTTCTCACTGTGTCCTGCGTCGTTGTTCCGACAATACGATCTGTAAAATCAGTTTCACTCCAGGTCAGGGACAAGGTCAGGTTATCCGTCGGTGCCAGGTCAAACCCGATTGTGGTACTCTCCGAGGTTTCTGAAACCAGGCCCGGATTACCCTCTTTACAGGACGTGACAAATCCAGAAAACCCGGTAAAAGGATCGGTCAGATTACTGAGCGTGCAAGCTTCAGGATCTTCAAGCTGGCTCAGGGTAGGCGCAATGAATGCCTCTCCGAAGGTTGCACGAATCCCCAACCAATCAAAAGGCTCATAGACAAGCACGATTTTGGCAATGGTATCTGACTGACCCGTGCTGAATTCCTCGTTACGAACCGCCAAAGAAACGTTCAGATTCGACAGTACTGGTAACGACAGTTCGCCGAAATAGGAGTCCGATGAACGACTAATAGCAAATGGATCTATCTGATTACCAATATAAGAATCCCCGGATATATCACCGGCCGGCGGAATTCGGCGTATCCTATCATCCCGGCGCTGATAACCTATGGCCGCACCAATTTCCCCCCCTGCCAGTTCAAAATCACCCAGGCGTATAGTGCCATTAAACACCAGATCGAAGGTCTGGAAAGTGTCTTCGTGCCCTTCTCGGAATTTTGTCCACACCGCATCTGCTACCTGCTGGGAATTGGCGAAGCGCTGCTCAACGATACCAAAGGGGTTATAACAGGATTCAACATCGCGAATGACGTCACAATTCAGCCCTTGAACCATGGCGGAGGTACTCCAATCCTGGTTTTGAGTGTCATGGTCAAATACCTTGGCGGCGGTGTAAAACGCCGTTCCCTCCCAATCTGGCAGAAACGGCACAGTAAAATCAGCAGTCAAAGCGATACGCCAGTTTTGATCATCGGTTTCTGCAGGGTTGCTGCCGTCACTGTTGAACCCCTGCGGTAGCGGGTTGTCGGTTGGGCCTACTGGATTCCATGAAGCAGCAATAAGCACATCTTCATAGAAAGGTACACCACCGTTTGGATCGTTGTTTATGGAGGCAAACTGATTAGACGCCAGCACCACCTGGCCATTGGCACCTCGAAACGGAAGTGGCCGGCCATGAGCATCGAGAATCATACTGCCGTTAGCCATGCGAGGCTGGGCGAATAACGCAGCCCCACTTGCATTCATGGCGCGAAAGAGATTCCCTGGAATTTCTCCGCGAACCACAGGTAGATTTTGGTTCTTGCCACCCGGATTTGACAGATTGTTACGTCCCTGGGTGTTAATTCTGGCAAAATTGACTTGTGCCGAAAGATTGAGGTCATCATTCACCTCGAAATCAACATTACCGAAAAGCTGGGTAGTAAACATAGCGTCGCGGTAGTCCCGGCCATAACCAAATTCAAATAAACAGCGTCCGAAAAGATTGTAACCGAAGGGATTAGAAAGGTTCTTTGCAGGATTTGTTATGGGTAGAGAACCGCAAGAAGGATCAGCTTTTCGTACATTTGGCTCCCCGGTTAACAAACCATTTTCATCTCGTGTCGGTACCAGAAATTCGCCCGGTTTGCCTCCCGCATTAGCGGTTAAACCCGCATTCTGGAATTTAGGGCGATCAGTCGCAAGTAAGACGCTTGATCGCTGAAAGCTGCCCGCACCCACGACAGATATACGGTCACTAAGATCGGATCCGAAGAGGAAGGAAACCTGTTTATCACTGTAATCACTGCGCTCATCCCTCTCTTCGTAGTACTCCATCTTAAATCCATCGAAGGAAGTATAAGGAATTAAATTGACCACACCCGCCACCGCATCTGTCCCGTACAATGCCGCCGCACCGTCGGTAACAATATCGATTCGCTGGATAGCGATTCCCGGCAACTGCGCTTTAATATTGCGAAGTGGGGTACGCTTGCCGTCCATCAGCAATAAGGTGGCACTGCCGCCCAGGCCACGTAAATTAAAGTCCGCCGTAGAGTTTCCTGGCCCCTGAATGGTGTTAGAGACACCCGTACCGTTGTTAAAGGTCAGGTTTTGCACAATCTGGGCCATATTAACCGTGCCCTGAGCCTCCAGATCGGCGGCATCCAATTGCGTAATCGGGGATGCGACACTAAATCCTACACTACGCCGGATATAGGAACCGGTGACAATCACTTCTTCAACGGTTGGTTCATCATTTTGAGCCAATCCGCTATTAGCCGAGAGGAGCAACCCCATCGAGACGGCCGCAGATATGGCGTTTAACTTAAAATATTTTGAATTTGGAACTCGATATTTGCTTTTCATTCAACTTTCTCCCTACTTTAATTTTTATATAGGAATACAAAGTCTATCCAAAATACAATGATGGAATGGCTTCCATCATATTGAATTAAAAATTCGTATTAGTGGACTTGCCGGGACAATATATCAGCAAAACAAATTGCCGGCAATTAGTGAATTTTTGATGTGGTTTCACCCGATAAGCCAATTTGGCAAAGGAAGTGCCCTTAAATGCGGCACTTATTAAACAACTCTCTTGCCCTGTTCAATAAATTAGCTATAGGTCTTATGTATTTGTTTTTGATGTGGGGGGAGCAGCCTGCCCCCCCACCACGTCTACGTGTGGGGGAACTACTGCAATGCTAGGCCTCTAACTTCCCTGAAGAGGTGTATAAGCGCCTGACTTAGAACTCATAACTTACTCGACCGTAAACTACACGACCTAGTACGTTCTGAAGTTCGGCCACAACCCCTTGTGTCATACCGACATGCTGAGCCTGGCGATCAAACATATTACGCATACCGGCTGTCAGCGACAGAGTACCACCCATACCAGGTAGTTCTAAACCGTTATAGGTATACAACACATCGGCTGTTGTCCAGGCCCTGATTTCGGTATGGCTACGGAAATTGCTGAACTGGTGTATAAATCTTTGCCAGGAAAATTCGTTGGCATCAAAGGTCACACCATGGACATAGCGCACGGTTGTGCTAACCGTGTGATCTCCTTTCTGCCAACCTAAACGCAGATTTGAACGCCAGCGTGGTATGGCTGCCACCGCACCAAAATCATTGTTCTGTTCACCTGCCGCTTCCATCACCGGATCAAACTCGGATAACTGGAACTCGTAGGTATCAACATAGGTCGCTTGTAAATCTATCCGAAAACCACCCCAATTGCGGGTTTCTATGGAATAATCCGCCATGAAATCAAGCGTCTGTACCAGCATATTGGATGCATTGGAATCACTTTGAATAATCATCTGGACCGTGTTTATGTCAGCCGCGGAGCGAATGATATTTTTGTTGGAAAGCGGATTGGCAACCCAGTCCTGCAACTGCTGCAGGCTCGGATATTGGCCGTCTGTCTCCGGGTCAAAACCCGTGGCCAGCCGAAAGTTTCTAAAATCCGTTCTCACCGTATCCTGCGTTGTGGTGGCGACAATCCGGTCAGAGAAGTCAGTTTCACTCCAGGTTAAAGATAAAGTCAGATTATCTATCGGCGCCATATCAATGCCGAATGTAGTGCTCTCTGAAGTTTCAGAAACCAGACCTGAATTACCCTCACTACAGGACGTGATAAACCCGGAGAATGAGGAGAAAAAATCATCCACGTTACTGAGAGTACAGGATTCAGGCGCTTCCAGTTGATCCAGTGTAGGAGCAATGAATGCTTCCCCGAAGGTTCCACGAAATGCCAACCAATTAGTGGGCTCATAGACAAACCCGAACTTGGCAATGGTATCTGACTGACCCGTGCTGAATTCCTCGCTACGAACCGCCGCAGAAAAATTCAGATTCGACAGTACCGGCAACGACAGTTCGCCAAACCAAGAGTCTGATGAACGGCTGTTGGAGAATGGATCTATCTGATTACCAATAAAAGAATCCCCTGAGATATCACCGGCTGGTGGAATCCGGCGGATATTATCCTGACGACGCTGATAACCTATCGCGGCACCAACTTCACCTCCTGCTAACTCAAAATCACCCAGCGGTATGGTGCCATTAAACACCACATCAAAGGTTTGAAATTGATCTTCGTTCCCTTCCCTGAATTTTGTCCACACCGAATCCGCCACCTGCTGGGAATTGAGGAATCGTTGATCAGTGACACCAAAGGGATTAAAACAGGATTCGGCATCACGAATGACATCACAGTTCAGCCCCTGAGTTATGGCACTGATACTGAAATCCTGGTTAGCGCGGTCATGATCATATAACTTAGCTACCGTGTAAAATGCCGTTCCTTCCCAGTCGGGCAAAAACGGTACGGTAAAATCAGCGGTCAAAGCAAAACGCCAGTTTTGATCATCAAATTCTGCAGGGTTACTGCCGTCACTATTAAATCCCTGGGGTAAAGTGTTGGTTCTGCCCACTGGAAGCCAGGAAGAGGCAATATTCACGTCTTCATAAAAGGCAACACCGCCGTTTAACGGATCAGTGGCCATTGAGGCGAATTGATTCGCGGCTAATACCACCTGGCCGTTAGCGTTACGATGCGCAAGTGGCCGACCGTAGGCATCAGTGACAATATTGCCGTTAGCCATGCGAGGCTGGGCGAACAACTCAAGCCCACTTGCATTCACTGCACGAAAGGGATTGCCTGGGATTTCGCCTCGAACAGTAGGCAGATCCTGAGACCGACCACCGGGGTTGGCCAGATTTTCGCGCGGGCTAACGTTAACTCTGGCAAAATTGGCCTGTGCCTTGAGCGTGAGGTCATCATTTACCTCGAAATCAATAGCGCCAAAAAATTGGGTATTAAACGTAGGGGTACGGTAATCTCTACCGTCACCAAACTCATACCAACAGCGTCCCAACGCCTTGTATCCAAAAGGGTTAGCACCAATCTGTGCGGGATTTTTAATTGGCTGGGAGCCGCAGGAAGGATCATCCGTCGTGACGTTAGGAGCCCCGGTCAATAGACCGTTCTCATCTCGCGTCGGCACCAAAAACTGACCCGGATTACCGCCGACATTTATAGTTAGACCCGCATTCAGGTAGCTAGGGCGATCAACCGCAAGCAATACACTCTGTTTCTCATAGCTGGCGGCACCCACAATGGATATACGATCACTGATATCTGTTCCAGCGAGGAAAGAAATCCGCTTGTCACTGAAATCACCGCGATCGTCCCCTTCTTCGTAGTACTCCATCTTAAAGCCATCGTAGGAGGTATAAGGGAT
>JAESQX010000217.1 GCA_016764875.1 Gammaproteobacteria bacterium | reverse complement strand
GTAATTTTACTGTACAGCCCGTAACGCCGGGCCACATCACCCAGCACAATCAGCTTCTCCGGAGTAATTTCACCCCCCGGAATCCTGGGAACAATGGAGTAGGTACCGTCTTTCTGCATGTTTGCCAGAAAGTGATCGTTAGTATCCTGCAAAGGGGCATTGGCGTCAGTCAGCACATAATCGTTCCAGCACGAAGCAAGGATTGATCCTATGGCTGGTTTACATATATCACAGCCACGCCCGCTGCCATGTCGCCCTATCAGTTCTTCAAACGAGGTTGTTTTTTCCGTACGTATCAGCATGTACAGATCCTGTCTGGTATAGGGGAAGTGCTCACAGATATCTGTGTTTACTTCGATACCCCGTTTTTCCAACTCGGCGTTGAGTACCTGGCTCACCAGCGGGGCGCAACCGCCACAACTGGTACCAGCGCTAGTGCAGGATTTCAATTCCGACAGCACCTGGGCACCGTTATCTATAGCGGCGATCAACTGACCCTTGCTGACATTGTTACATGAACAGATCTGCGCAGAATCGGGAAGCGCATCTACTCCCAGGCCAACACTTGCAACTCCATCGCGTTGCGGAAGAATCAGCGAATCCGGATATTCTGGCAAATCAATATCATTGAGTGCGTATTGCCTGAGAGTGCCATAGTCATCGGCATCTCCAATTAACACGGCACCCAGTACTTTCTTTCCATCTTCGTCTACAACCAGTTTTTTATAGACACCATTTGGCTCATCTATAAAGGAGTAAGACCTGTCACCTGGTTCCTTGCCATGGGCATCACCGATGCTGGCCACATCCACACCCATCAGTTTCAATTTAGTACTCATGTCAGCACCGGCGAACTCGGCATCAGTACCCTGGAGAATATCAGCTACCACTTGAGCCATTTGATACCCGGGTGCCACCAGGCCGAATATCTGATTGTTCCATAGCGCGCATTCGCCAATGGCAAAAATCGACTCATCCGATGTCTGGCACTGATTATTTATAACGATACCGCCGCGCTGCCCTACTTCGAGTCCGCTATCGCGAGCCAACTGATCCTGCGGACGAATGCCGGCAGAAAAAAGAATAATATCCGTCTCAAGTGACTCCTCATCGACAAAACACATTTTATGATTGCAGTTATCTCCGTCGATAATTTCAGCCGTGTTTTTGGAAGTGTGGACCGAAACGCCCAGGGCCTCAATTTTTTGCCTCAGCATTGATCCGCCCCACTCATCAATCTGCATGGCCATCAGTCGTGGGGCGAATTCCACCACGTGGGTTTTTAATCCCAATTCATGCAGGGCATTGGCGGCTTCCAACCCCAACAAACCACCACCAACAACAACACCCACCTTGCTCGTTGCGCCAGCGGCACTTATTGCCTCAAGGTCTTCGATAGTCCGGTATACAAAGCAGTTCTCACGGTCATTACCCGGTATGGGTGGTACGAAAGGGTATGACCCCGTTGCAAGTACCAGCTTGTCATAGGCCACTTCCCTACCCTGGCTGGAAATGACTCGACTGTTCTCCCGATCAATTCTGAGCACCTTGTCGGCAATGTATGTGGTAATGTTTGCTGTCTCAAAGAAACCTTCTGTAACCATGGAAAGTTCATCGGCAGATTTTCCGGAAAAATATTCTGACAGGTGAACCCGATCATAGGCTGGCCTCGGCTCTTCGCAGAAAGTCACTACGTTATAACTTTCAGTAAGTTTTCGCTCATACAGGCTTTCGAGGAATCGTTGTCCAACCATTCCGTTGCCAACGACCACAAGTGTAGGTTTACTCATAGGTACCAGATACCACTCTTTAACAATGTATTTCCGCCGGTAGTAAATCAGCTGAATTCAGGTAAAACCTGCAATCCGACAATTAAAAACCGTCTCCTGCGGCCCTCTCCAGACCTTCCAATGCAGCTTCCATGCCACCTCCTGAATATTAATATATCTCCTTGATGTATATAGTAAATCTCTGTTTTCTCCGCAATGGAAAGGCCGTTTCCGCTCTCTTTTAGGGCGGCGATACAGGTTGTGCCCCTTTATTGAACGGGGCCCGGATGATGGAAAACGAACCAGGAAAGATCAGAATTAACGAACCAGAAAAAATATTAACAACAGATTTATAACCAGAAGAACGGCACTCAACCCCTGCCAGAATACTGTAGGGTTTCGCTCCAGTAAAGGACGTTGATCCTTGCATACCAAAGCGTTGTTGGGATTTCTCAAATCGTAAATAAATTCAGACAACTCCTGATATCTGGTCAATGGCTCGGGGGTCACCGCCTTTTTCAACATACCATCAAACCACTGGGGGATTGATTCCAGGTAATTTCTTGCAGGGATATACTGCAACTGGTCCCAGTGCTTACGTTTCCAGTTTGATGGCATCTCACCGTAGGGAAGATGACCGGTCAACATTTCGTAAGTAATCACTCCCAGTGAAAATATATCCGAGCCACTGGTGATAGCTTTGCCGGTTAGATATTCAGGCGCGGTATAATTTTTTGTGCCAAGCAAATCGCTGCGATAAACGGGTGTATCAATTTCCTCAATACCGGCGACTTTTGTGGATCCAAAGTCAACTATTTTCCATGTGCCCGATTTATCCACCATGATGTTTTCCGGCTTCAAATCCTGATGCAGCATGTCCTGCCGATGAAATGCCTGCAGACCGTTAGAAATCTGCTCCACGATAGCCCTTACTTCTTCCAGTTCAGGCGCGGGATTATCGTGCATCCACTGTCGCAGAGTCTGGCCGGGCAAATACTCCGCGATGTGATAGAGGAAACGTCGCCTTCTGGTGGGCTCATAGAGTTTCAACACATGAGAATTTTCGATCCGCCGACCAACCCATTCTTCCATGGTGAATCGTTCAATATAGGAAGGGTCATCGACAAAATTAGCCGAAGGTGTTTTCAGGGCAACGTTCAGTCCCGTGTCGGTATCAAGCGCCAGATACAACTGCGACCTGCTGCTGGCATGAAGCTCCCGGATAACCCTGTAACCATCGAGAATCATTCCTTCGCTTAATTCGGGAGGGAATGGCAGTTCCGTCAGTTGTTTGTAGACTTCGTCCGCGTCCTGGGAAGGTAACTGTTCAATCCGTAGAATCTGGCAGCTGAGGTTGTCAGGACTGTCATGCTCCATTGCTTTTCTAACCACAAGCGCTGCGGCTTTATTCAGGTCATTGGGGCTCGACAGCACCGTTGAGATAAGCTCCTTTTCCGAAATGTAGTCATGTACGCCGTCGGTCGTGAGCAGAAAAATGTCCCCTGGTTCCATAGCGAAACGGCTGTAATCGATCTGTAATTGAATATCGATTCCCATGGCACGACTGAGATAATTTTTTTCCACGCTTACCCAGTTCCGGTGGTCCACTGTGAGCTGTTCCAGATTGCCTTGCCTGAGCATGCAGATCCGGCTGTCGCCAACGTGAAATACATGTGCCGTGGTGGACTTGAATATCACCGCGCTTAGAGTGCTGACCCGGCTTCGATGGATCATTACGCCGGTATCACCGCGTCGGTAAGGCCAACCATTAAGCGAGGTAAATATTTTTTGATCAGATTTTTTAATGGACCAACTCTCGGGTGTACTGAAGTAATCTGAAATCAGACCTCGCACACAGGCGACAGCCGCCTCACCGCCATATTCACTACTGCTCACACCATCTGCTATAGCCGCCACTGCTCCTTTAGTTTGCAACAGTGATCCTTCGGCAACACGAAATCCCTGGCAGTCCTGGTTACTGCCCTTTTTCCCTTTGTCAGTAAAATTGCCAGCACTTATTTTTAAGCTTGCGGTCATGTAATGCCTATTTAACCTCGATTATCTGTACTGTGCCGTCCGGTAATACCTCCACCATACCCTTTTCAGGTTCGTCCAGAAACATAACGGCAATTAATGTTATAACCGATCCAATAGCGATGACGGTGAAGAAAATTTTAGGAGTCGCTACCGATAAAACGGCCAGAAAGGAAATCGCACCTACATTACCGTAGGCTCCCACCATGCCGGCAATTTGTCCCGTCAGCCGACGCCGGATCAATGG
>JAESQX010000216.1 GCA_016764875.1 Gammaproteobacteria bacterium | reverse complement strand
TTCTCAAAGCTAACTTTAATGGTTCCGTCATCCATGGACTCCAGCAGGGCATTTTGATCAGCTTGTCGATACCTTATTTTTGCCTGACACTCCATTGGCAGGGATGGATGATCCCTGTTTACCCATGTTGGAGTGCTCGCCAATAAAACCGACGAAAACAAACGCTGGTTATCGTTGCCTTGAGCCACCACAAGAATATTTCTATCAAGGTCTTTATCGACAACATACCAGGCGGCTTCAAGGTGATTTTTCAAACCGCCTATCCCAAGTCCCTGGCGCTGACCCAGAGTGTGGTACATAAGCCCGGCGTGTTCGCCAATCACCTCACCTTCGATAGTTTCTATCTTGCCAGGGTGAGCCGGCAGGTAGCGCTGTAAAAAGTCTTTAAACCTTCTTTCACCGATAAAACAAATACCGGTACTGTCTTTCTTGTCATGGGTTGCAAAACCTTGTGCCTGGGCGATTTCACGAACCTCACTTTTGGCCAGATTACCTACTGGAAACAAACTCTTCTCCAGGCAGAATTCATTTACTTCACAAAGGAAATAACTCTGATCCTTATCTGGATCCAGGCCCTTGAGCAGGCGCGTGGAATTTCCCTGCTTACTTTTGCGAACATAGTGGCCGGTGGCAATCAGGTCCGCTCCCAGTACCGTGGCATATTCAAGAAATGCCTTGAATTTAATTTCCCGGTTGCAGAGTATGTCTGGATTAGGGGTTCGACCGACGCGGTACTGGGATAAAAAATGCTCAAACACATTGTCCCAGTACTCGGCCGCAAAATTGGCTGTGTGCAGGGTAATGCCCAATTTGTCGCAGACCGCCTGGGCATCGGCAAGATCCACCTTCGCCGTACAGTATTCGGTGTCGTCGTCCTCATCCCAGTTTTTCATGAACAAACCTTCTACCGGGTAACCTTGCTGCAACAGAAGGAAGGCGGCTACCGACGAGTCGACACCGCCGGACATTCCAACAATGACACGGGGTTTGGATAAAATACTTGATTCGTTCATGGGGAAATCGTGCAGGTGCTCGTTATTTTACAGTGACCTGACCAGGGCAATGGATATCACACCAAGTGCGTCCCGCGCCAGAAGGCGCAATCCTATCCTAATTTAAATTGGATTACCCTATCTGTCGAGATGCAGGCGGCACTTCTTCTTGGCGGCGGAAAAGTAGATAATGCCTCTATTAACCAACAAGGCAATGATATGAGTAAACTAAGCCATTTAGACATTCAGGGTAACGCACAGATGGTGGATGTCAGTGACAAGGGGCAAACCGAGCGTATTGCCGTTGCCACAGGGCAGGTAAGTATGGACCCGAAGACCCTGGAACTGATAGACAGCGGTGGCCATAAAAAAGGTGATGTCATTGCGGTTGCCAGAATCGCTGGAATTCAGGCCGCCAAAAGGTGTTCGGAACTGATTCCACTGTGCCATCCTCTGATGTTGACTTCAATTAACGTGGAGCTGGTAATCAGCCGGGGAAAAAGTGCGGTATTAATTGAATCCAGCTGTAAGCTCAATGGCCAGACAGGGGTCGAGATGGAGGCGCTTACGGCCGTATCCGTGGCCGCGCTGACCATTTACGACATGTGTAAAGCCGTTGACAAAAATATGGTCATTGAAGGGATCTGTCTGCAAGAAAAATCCGGTGGCCGAAGCGGACATTACCAGAGGGCGGTCGGGAAATAGCATGTTGACCTTGAATTATTTTGCCAGTATTCGTGAAGCCACCGGTCGCAGCCAGGATGAACTGAAAATCCCTGACTCAGTTGCGAATGTCAGGCAGCTGGTTGACTTTCTGGTTAGCCAGGACCCGTCGGCACTTTCCTTATTGGCCGATGAATCCAGGGTGCTTGTGGCCGTAAATCAAACCATCGTTGACCGAAATCATCCCCTTGCCGGTAGCGAAGAAGTGGCTTTTTTTCCGCCCATGACAGGTGGCTGAATGAGCAAATCTTTCATATCAGTTCAACAACAGGATTTTGATATCAAATATGAATCCGACCAGCTGCGCCGTGATGCTTCAAATATCGGGGCCATGGTTACTTTTACCGGTCTGGTACGGGAAATCCAGCAGCAAGAACACTCCCCCCAACAGAGGCAGGAGCTATTTCTGGAGCACTACCCGGGGATGACTGGAAAGGCCCTGCAGGATATTGCTGTGGAAGCAGGCAGGCGCTGGGCTATCCCCTGCTGCCGTATTATCCACAGAGTAGGGGCCCTGCAACCCGGAGATCAAATCGTATTTGTAGGCACTGCCAGCACCCATCGTCGGGATGCCTTTGAAGCGGCGGAATTTATAATGGACTACCTGAAAACGAAAGCCCCTTTCTGGAAGCGACAGACTGACGCAAGCGGTAGTGAATGGGTAGAACACCGGGACAGCGACGACATGGCGGCACAACGCTGGATTAAATAAACTGACGCCTCAATCTTAATCCACCTGGATTAAGTGCGACTCGCCCGGTTGCAGAGCATCTAATGCCCACCGGCCTATTCTTTGACGCACAAGTCGCAGGGTAGGGAAGCCAACAGCGGCGGTCATACGCCTTACCTGACGATTCTTGCCTTCCGCAATTTCAAGCTCAATCCAGCTGGTAGGAATGTTCTGACGTTTTCTGATGGGAGGGATACGAGGCCACAGCGCCGGTTCCTTGACCAGCTTGGCCCGGGCCGGCCTGGTCAACCCGTCTTTCAGGATCACCCCCTTTCGCAAGTTGATAAGTGCTTCCTCGTTTATATCTCCTTCCACCTGAACCAGATAGGTCTTTACCATCTTACGTTTCGGGTGGCTGATTTGATGTTGTAAAGCACCACTGTCAGTGAGTAAAAGAAGTCCCTCAGAATCCTTGTCCAATCTACCGGCAGGATAGACATTCGTCGTAGTTATGTAGGAAGCCAGGGTTTGGTCATGGCTGTCGCCACTGAATTGCGACAATACCCCATAGGGCTTGTTGAATAATATAAGAGAACTCATGGAGATTTATTATGACACAGCGATACCATTCACGACGGCGATTAGCTGATGTCACTAACGGGAAAGTTACAAGACGAGACGAGAACACAACAAAACGCAACACGCCTTGGCAAAGGCATGGAGTTAAAAAAGTCGGGCGATTCCGGCGTCTAATCTTCGGTCGCGGTTTCAGATTCTGAAACGGTTTCCTCAATTGTTGATTCTTCGGAATTGTCTGCCTGGGAGTCAGAATCACTACCTGCTAGGGGTTGAATATTCGCTGCATGCAGACCCTTGGGTCCTTCAACAGTCTCGAAAGATACCATTTGACCCGCTTTCAGGGTCTTATAGCCTTCCATTCCAATTGCAGAGTAGTGAGCAAACAGATCGTCGCCACCATTTTCGGGAAGAATAAAACCAAAACCTTTGGCGTTATTAAACCATTTTACTTGCCCTGTGCTCATGGCAATACCTCATGGATATTTCTTATTATGTGTAATTATTCTTGTTGGTCTTAAGGATATACACCATCTTATTCATGTTGTCAAAGGCACGATTAGTCCAGCAAGCGGTTGAAAATCGGCGCTGGAATAACCATCTATAATTCAGTGGCTGCTAGGGTACTCGCGTTCAAAAGTTAGACCAACAGCCAGTAATTGCTTTAAATGCGAACCGTTCTGGTGGAAAATCAGTCTATACCCCTGATGAAATGGATATGTCAGACTAAATCTGACAGTTCCGCCAATGGTAAAACAAAGAGTGAGAACATAGTGCCTGACAGAAATTCTGCTGATCGCGATGGTCAGGACAATGGCCTGGCCACAGCCACGGACAAGCCAAAACTGGCACAACCACCTTTATACAAGGTAGTGTTAATTAACGATGACTATACTCCGATGGATTTCGTGGTGGATATTTTACGGTCGTTTTTCGACCTGAACGTGGAAAAAGCGACCCAGATAATGTTAAAAGTCCATACAGAAGGAAAAGGCGTCTGCGGTGTTTTCAGTAAGGACGTGGCCGAAACCAAGGCCGCCCAGGTAAATGATTATTCACGAGAGTGTGAACAACCACTGCTTTGTAGTGTGGAAATTGAGAGATAATAAACGGTAGCAATGGGACACGATTATGTTAAGTAAAGACCTGGAAGCAACGCTTAACCTTGCCTTTAAGGGAGCGAGGAAAAAACGTCATGAATTCATGACAGTAGAGCACTTACTTCTAGCACTGCTTGATAATGAGGTAGCCTCGACTGTATTGCTTGCCTGTGGCACTGATATCACTCAATTGCGCGGCGAACTAGCAGACTTTATTGATACCACAACCCCTCTGATTCCCGAAGACGAATCAGGTCGCGAAACCCAACCCACCCTGGGTTTTCAGCGGGTCCTTCAGCGTGCTGTTTTCCATGTTCAGTCCTCAGGCAAAAGCGAAGTCACCGGGGCGAACGTACTGGTGGCCATATTCAGCGAGCAGGAAAGCCAGGCCGTCCATATCCTCAAGCAACAGGGTATCGCTCGAATTGACGTGGTGAACTACATCACCCATGGCATTTCCAGGGAAACGCCCGAGGACAGTAACGAAGGTGACGCGACACCGGAGCAAGAGCCGCGGGAAGGTGAAGGAGCTGTCGGGGAAACTTCAAAAAACCCACTGGATAACTATACTACCAATCTCAATGAAATGGCTCAGCAAGGCAGGATTGACCCTCTTATAGGTCGGGAATCCGAGGTTACCCGGGTTATTCAGGTGCTCAGTCGCCGACGCAAAAATAATCCGCTGCTGGTGGGTGAATCCGGTGTGGGGAAAACCGCCATTGCTGAAGGTTTAGCGCGCAAAATTGTAGAAGGCGATATCCCCGACGTACTGAAAGACAGTGTTATTTATGCCCTGGACCTGGGGACGCTGCTGGCGGGCACCAAGTATCGGGGTGATTTCGAAAAGCGTTTCAAAGCCCTGTTATCAGAGCTGAAAAAAAACGCCCACGCGATTCTGTTTATTGACGAAATTCATACCATTATCGGCGCTGGCGCAGCATCCGGCGGCGTGATGGATGCCTCCAACCTGTTAAAACCGGTTTTGACCACTGGCTCTATGCGTTGCTTCGGTTCAACCACGTATCAAGAGTATCGGGGGATTTTCGAAAAAGACCGGGCCTTGTCGCGCCGTTTTCAGAAAATTGACGTGGACGAGCCTGGTGTTGAGACCACCTACAAGATTTTAAAGGGGCTCAAGTCTCGTTTTGAAGAGCATCACGAATTACGCTATACCGACAAGGCTCTGAAAGCCGCCTCGGAATTAGCCGGCCGCTACATTAATGACCGGCATATGCCAGACAAAGCGATCGATGTCATTGATGAGGCAGGCGCCTTTCAGCGACTGCAACCACCCAGCAAGCGCAAAAAAGTGCTTCAGGTATCGGACATCGAAAAGGTCGTTGCCACCATCGCCAGGATACCGGCAAAACATGTTACAAGTTCAGACATCGATTCTCTCAAGAACCTGGAAACCAACCTCAGACTGGTTGTGTTTGGCCAGGATGAGGCAATCGATACTCTCGCTTCGGCTATCAAGCTGTCCAGAGCCGGCCTTAGAGACGTAGAGAAACCCATTGGTTCTTACCTCTTTTCCGGTCCGACCGGCGTCGGTAAAACAGAAGTCAGCCGACAACTGGCCAAGATCCTGGGTATTGAATTATTGCGCTTTGATATGTCGGAATATATGGAGCGCCATACGGTATCAAGATTAATCGGCGCACCTCCAGGCTATGTGGGATTCGATCAGGGCGGCTTGTTAACGGAAGCCGTTAGCAAGAATCCGCACTGCGTGCTGCTACTCGATGAAATTGAGAAAGCCCACCCCGATGTTTTCAATTTACTGTTGCAGGTAATGGATCATGGCACCCTGACGGACAACAATGGTCGCAAAGCTGATTTTAGAAATGTAATTCTGATTATGACTACCAATGCCGGTGCCCAGGAAATGTCACGTGCCTCCATCGGCTTTACCAAGCAGGATCACTCTACTGACGGCACTGAAGTTATCAAGAAAGTTTTTACCCCGGAATTCAGGAACCGACTTGATGCAACTATTCAATTTGGGACACTTGCCACCGAGACCATACGAACGGTTGTAGATAAATTTCTGGTCAGTCTTCAGGTTCAACTGGACGAGAAAAAACTGCAACTGCATGTGGATAGCAAAGCGCTGGACTGGTTTGTTGAGAATGGATACAGCGAATCTATGGGCGCCAGGCCAATGGAAAGACTGATCCAGGAAAAACTGAAAATACCACTGGCCGAAGAAATTCTATTTGGCGAACTTGGCAGCAGCGGTGGGGATATATTTGTGACAATTGAGAATGGAGAAATCAAGATCTCCAGTACTACTCGAAAAACCAGGCAGGAAAAGGAATTAACAAAAAGCTGATGTTGAACGCGGTGGCTTGAGGTCGCCCGGGTTTATCGGGCGCGGTAGGTTATTCGACCCTTGGTCAGATCATATGGAGTCAGCTCCACCCGTACCTGGTCACCGGTTAAAATACGAATATAATTCTTCCGCATTTTTCCTGATATATGGGCAGTGACTATGTGGCCGTTTTCCAACTTCACTCTGAACATGGTGTTGGGAAGTGTTTCAACCACTTCACCTTCCATTTCAATTTGATCTTCTTTCGCCATTAAAAATTCCACGCTGATTAGCAAGGGGCGCATTGTGCCTGATTTTTGTTGGATTGGCAAAGCCCGTCTGTGGGCGCAGTAACACTAAAAATGGCTACTTCAGAAGCCTCCATTTACCGTTAACCAGCATTTGTAGCGGGCGGTAATTACTCTTATAACTCATCTTCTGACATTCCTTTACCCAGTAGCCCAGATAGAGGTACGGTAGATTCATCTGCCTAGCTTTTTGAATCTGCCACAAGATAGCGTAGTTACCCAGGGAGCGTTTTATCTGTCGGGGATCGAAATAGGTATAAACGGCCGACAGACCATTTTGCAGCTGGTCCATTACACAAACTGCCACCAGTCGATCGCCATCATTAAATTTAACGAAGCGTACACCCTCTGTTTTTACCGCTATAAAGGAAGCGTATTGTTCTTCATTGGGAGGGTACATGTCTCCATCCGCGTGACGTGCATTAATGTAATGACAGTAAAGGTTATACGCATGGTCGCATTGAAGGTCTTCCACTTCGGTTATTTCAAGGTCTGCGTTACGATTGAGTAGCTTGTTATGACGGCGTTTAAAAACAAACTGATCAACCAGAACGCGGCAGGAAATACAGGCCTTACAATTTTCGCAATCCGGTTTGTAAATGTGAGTACCGCTGCGACGAAATCCCATTGCACTGAGCCGGGTGTTGATGGACTTTGTCACCGTCATGTCAGGATCTACAAAAAGAGTAGTCGCCAACTGGTCTGCCAGGTAGCTGCAACTATGGGGCGCCGTGCGATACAGCTTGACGGTTCTGCTAACTTTGGATTCTGAATTCATCTTTTACCGCTGTGGACTTATGCCTGTTTGCCAACTTCCGAATTTCCCCGGTTTATCCAGGTACCTGAGCAGGTATTGTTGAAACATCTTGCGACTGATTTCCCTGGCCCCGAGAGACTCAAGGTGTACTGAGCTTACCTGACAGTCTATCAATTTATAGTGCCATTTTCGCAATTGTTCCACTAAGAATACCAGCGCCAGCTTTGAAGTATTGTCCCTTCGGCTGAACATTGATTCACCAAAGAATAGCTGACCTATGCCCAGGCCATAAAGCCCGCCAACAAGTTCATCACTGTCTCTGACTTCTACCGAATGGGCGATGCCCAGTTCATGAAGACGGCGATAAGCCGATTTTAATTCGACGGTGATCCAGGTGCCTTCTGAATTGGGCCGCGCCTGCGAACAGGCATCTATTACGCCGGCAAAATCCTGGTCCATGGTGATGGTGTATTGCTGCTTGCGAATTAATCGACGCAGACTGCTGCTTATCCTGAGCTGTTCTGGCAGCAAAACCATTCTCGGATCGGGGGACCACCAAAGGATTGGCTGTCCGTCTTCATACCAGGGGAAAATGCCAAGACGATAGGCGGCAACAAGTCGCTCGGGACCAAGGTCACCTCCCACCGCCAGCAAACCATTGGGTTCCTGCAGTGCGGTACTAATGTCCGGGAAGACTATCCCAGTGTCATCCAGCCATGGTAGGGACATAAATAGATCCTGAAGAACTTCGGAATTCGCTTAATCACGATCCAGGAATTTTTCAGCATCAAGAGCAGCCATACAGCCAAAGCCGGCACTGGTTACGGCCTGACGATAGACGTGGTCTGCAATATCACCGGCCGCAAATACACCTTCGACGCTGGTTTCGGTGGCATTGCCTGTACATCCGTTATTGATCTGGAGATAGCCATTGTCCATTTCCAGCTGACCTTTGAAAATCTCCGAGTTGGGCACATGGCCTATGGCGATGAATACACCATCCACTTCCAGTTTACTGATTTTCCCGGAATCAACATGCTTGATGTTAATGCCTGTGACTCCCATGTTATCACCACATACCTCGTCAAGCGTATGGTCCCACTGCACGCTCATTTTCCCGGCTTCCACTTTCTCGAACAGCTTGTCCTGAAGAATTTTTTCTGCCCGCAGTGAATCACGCCGGTGTACCAATGTCACATGGGAGGCGATGTTTGACAGGTAGAGCGCTTCTTCCACCGCCGTGTTACCACCACCGATTACAGCCACAGGTTTCTCCCGATAAAAAAAGCCGTCACAGGTGGCGCAGGCGCTGACACCTTTACCCATAAAAGCTTGTTCGGAATCCAGACCCAGATATTGGGCCGATGCACCGGTGGCCACAATGAGGGCATCACAACTATAGGTGCCACTGTCCCCCTGCAACTGAAACGGCCTGCCTGACAGGTCAACACTATTGATTTGATCAAAAATCAAGCTGGATTCAAATCGTTGGGCATGTTCCTTCATTCGCTCCATTAACGCGGGACCTTGTAACCCTTCTACATCTCCCGGCCAGTTATCTACATCTGTGGTGGTGGTTAATTGTCCACCCTGAATCAGACCGGTAATCACCACCGGATCCAGATTAGCTCTGGCGGCATAAATGGCAGCGGTGTAACCAGCGGGGCCTGACCCCAGAATTATCAGACGGTGGTGCTGTGCTTCAGTCATAAAAAATACTTCCTCTGTTGCAAATTAATGTCGACCACTTTTAAAGCCGTTCGGAGCAAATCGCTGAACGGAAAAGCAAGCCGAATTACCCGTGCAGAAATGCCTGTAGTGATGGCGCCTATTCTACCTATTTTGCTGATATTTTGGGCACTTTATGCCTGCCGTATTCAGCTATCTGCTTATTAAAAAATCCTTGATATCAGCCGCTAACACTCTGATAGAATGGCTTTAATAAAACCAGCGTACTGTTTGTTCAGGCAGAACGACAACCATCTTTTTTAAAGTGTATTTATGAAGGCGAAGACTGTTAAACAAGAACCCGATGCCGCCAGCGTCATGCAAAGACTGACCCGTGAAGGCACACTGATTGTGTACTTGGTGACGGGATTGTTTCTGCTTATAGCGCTGTTGACCTATTCACCAGCGGATCCTGGCTTTATTACCACCGGCGCCGGGGACGAAGTGAGTAATGCTGTTGGCCGCTACGGGGCCTGGTCGGCGGATTTTCTGTTACACCTGTTTGGCTATCTGGCCTATCTGTTTCCCGCATTCCTGGCTTATAAGGTATACCGCTCGTTTAGCGAAACCGAGTTGGAAAAAGAGGCTTCGCTGCCATTGTTTATTCTGAAAACCCTGGGTTTTGTTCTACTGATTATCGCCTCCTGCGGCCTTTCTACCTTGCATTTTACCATCGCGGACTCGGCTCCCTATATTGCTGGCGGTATCTCCGGCGCCCTGGCAGTCGATCTCGCCTTACCCGTCTTTGCATCTTTAGGAAGTACATTACTATTCATTGCTATCTTTTTGTTTGGGCTGACAATTACCGTAGAAATTTCCTGGCTAAAGGTGATTGACACGCTGGGGGCGCTGACGCTTTCACTGGGGAGCAATTCGGCGAATCGATTACATGCCTGGCAAGATCAGCGAAAACAGAATCTGGTTGCCAAAGAACGTCTTGCCAGCCGCAAGAAGGTACTCGATGTGCATCTTGCCAAAGAGAGGAAGCGTGTCCCACCCACAATCTCCACCCCGGCACCCAAGCGGGTTACCAGCAGCAAGCGGGTAGAAAAGGAAAAGCAAGGCCGTCTTTTCAAAACGACCTCACTGAAGGAACTGCCAGCCATCAGCCTGCTGGATGCCTGGCATGAAACAAATGATAGCGGTTTTTCCAAAAAGTCTCTGGAAGCTATTTCGAAACTGCTGGAAATCAAACTCAAAGACTTCGGCATAAATATTGAAGTTACTGCCGTAAAACCAGGGCCCGTTATTACCCGCTTCGAGGTGCAACCTGCACCAGGGGTAAAGGTAAGCCGGATAACCGGTCTGGTTAAAGACCTGGCGCGTTCGCTGGCAGTAATCAGTGTGCGGGTAGTGGAGGTTATTCCAGGCAAGACTGTTATTGGAATAGAAATACCCAACGAGAAACGGGAAGTAATTCTGTTAAGCCAGGTTCTTGCTTCCCCCGAGTTTGATGCAGCCAGTTCCAACCTGAGCCTGGCCCTGGGCCACGACATAGTTGGCAGGCCGGTTATCGTCGATCTGGGTAAGATGCCTCACCTGCTGGTGGCAGGAACCACCGGGTCGGGTAAATCGGTAGGCATCAATGCGATGATTCTGAGCCTTCTGTTCAAGTCGACTCCGGAACAGGTTCGAATGATCATGATAGACCCGAAAATGCTGGAGCTTTCGGTATATGACGGCATTCCACATTTGCTTACCCCGGTAATCACCGACATGAAAGATGCCGCTAATGGATTGCGTTGGTGTGTGGCAGAAATGGATCGTCGCTACAAACTGATGGCATCCCTGGGAGTTCGTAATCTGGCCGGATTTAACAAGAAGATACTGGAAGCGAAGAAAGTGGGCAAACCCATAATGGATCCACTGTGGGTTCTGGATCCGATGCTGCTGGAAGAGGAGCAGGCGGCCGAAGAACTGGTACCACTGCCTAATATAGTAGTCATCGTGGACGAACTGGCTGACATGATGATGGTGGTGGGCAAGAAGGTTGAAGAGCTCATCGCGCGAATTGCACAGAAAGCCAGAGCCGCCGGCATTCACCTTATTCTGGCAACCCAGCGGCCATCGGTGGATGTGCTCACCGGATTGATCAAGGCTAACATCCCCACACGACTGGCCTTCATGGTGCAATCCAAAGTTGATTCGCGCACCATATTGGGAGAGGGCGGGGCGGAGCAACTTCTGGGCCATGGCGATATGCTACTTCTATCGCTCGGTGACGGCGTCGCCACCCGTGTTCACGGTGCTTTTGTTAGCGATGAAGAGGTACATCGGGTGGTTGCTGACTGGAAGAAACGTGGTGCACCGGTCTATATGGAAGCAATCACCCAGGGGTTGAATGATATGGACTTTGGTGGCTCGGGCGGTGGTGAAGGTGAGGAAGATGACGCCCTTTATGATCAAGCTGTACGCTTCGTTACTGAATCACGCAAGGCATCAATTTCCTCCGTACAGCGCAAACTGCGGGTAGGCTACAACCGCGCCGCACGAATGATTGACTCCATGGAAGCGGCGGGCGTGGTCTCGGCAATGGGTAGTAACGGTTCGCGGGAAGTAATCGCACCACCTCCACCGTCGAACTGATTAAGCTTTCGTTATTCGCGTATTTACTTTTGCTCCCATGCTGGAAACTATAGAATCGTCTTCAGTATCATAATTTCATGGTTAATATGAAAACTACTCTGACTTATTGCTTTGTTGTTGCCTCCATGTTCCTCATGGGAACCTGCGCACTGGCGCAATCGGAGCAGGAAGTATTACAACAACTGGACGACCTGCTGGCCGGTATAGACACCATGTCAGCCGAAGTGACACAGCTGATTATCGAATCTGATGGTGGTGTACTGGAAGAAAGTGATATCAAAATGAAGTTGAAAAGACCCCATGGATTCTATTGGGAAACTATTGCACCTTTCCCCGAATTGATTGTCACAGATGGCATCAAACTGTGGAATTACCAACCAGATCTCGAACAGGTTGTCATTGAAGACTGGGATGCCAGTCGCTCGGAATT
Source organism: Gammaproteobacteria bacterium (assembly GCA_016764875.1). Lineage (GTDB taxonomy): Bacteria > Pseudomonadota > Gammaproteobacteria > Pseudomonadales > Pseudohongiellaceae > NORP240. The sequence goes on along the minus strand of JAESQX010000216.1, from coordinate 8,165 downwards.
GGCCGCTCAGTTACTAAGCGGCAATACTACAGATTTGATGGAACAGTACAAATTGAGCCGCCGGGATGATGGCCAGAGCGAATTCACTGAATTCCTGTTGTTGCCCCGGGAAGCTGACAATGTTTATCAACAAATCACCCTGACCTTTAATAACCGCGCTCTGGATATGATTCATATCAGCAGTAACAACGGACAGAAAACCGTCTGGCAATTTTTCAATCTGTCGCTCAACGAGCCCTTAACAGATCAGGAATTTGTGTTTGAACCACCATCAGGTATCGAAGTGATCCTGAATACCTACGTCCAATAATTCACCTGCCAACGGACAACAATATTTCAGCTGATGACTGAATCCTTGCTCCAGGAAGAAAACCCGGACCTGTATCAACCACTGGCAGCGCGCATGCGTCCGCGCACACTGGACGAGTTTGTGGGCCAGGAGCATATCCTTGGTTCTGGCCAGGCACTCTATCAAGCCATTATTGCCAACAGGCTCCATTCCATGTTGTTCTGGGGGCCTCCGGGAGTAGGGAAAACAACACTGGCCAGAGTCATAGCCAACCTGAGTGACAGCCGGTTTGAAAGTATTTCTGCTGTGCTCGCCGGGATCAAGGACATCCGGGCGGCAATTGACCGCGCTCATCATCATCGCCTGGGGCAGGGACGGCAGACCCTGCTGTTTGTGGATGAAGTGCACCGTTTTAACAAGACCCAGCAGGATGCCTTCCTGCCTCATATTGAAAACGGCACCATCCTTTTTATCGGGGCTACTACGGAAAACCCAGCCTTTGAATTAAACAACGCATTGCTTTCCCGTGCGCGAATTTATGTACTGAAAAGTTTAAGCAAACAACAGCTGGTTGAGTTAATTAGCCAGGCATTGACGGATCAGGATCGCGGCCTGGGGACGCTCAACCTGACAATGAGTGATGATACTAAGTTGGCGCTGGCCAGAGCGGCTGACGGCGATGGCAGAAGGGTGCTTAACTTCCTGGAAATAGCCAGTGACATGGCCGTACCGGATGCCAAAGGCAAAATGACGATAGATATCGAAACCATCGCCACGGTTTCCCAGGAAAGTTTGCGCCGGTTTGACAAGGGTGGGGACCTTTTCCATGAGCAGATCTCAGCACTGCATAAAGCCGTAAGGGGAACCGCGCCGGATGCAGCACTTTACTGGTTTGTACGAATGTTGGACGGCGGCTGTGATCCGTTATATATTGCGCGCCGATTGCTTCGCATGGCCAGTGAAGATGTCGGAAATGCAGATCCGCGTGCACTCCAACTGGCCCTGGCCGGCTGGGACACCTTTGCCCGGCTAGGCAGTCCTGAAGGGGAGTTGGCTTTGGCCCAGGTGGTTATCTATTTAGCCTGTGCCCCCAAAAGTAACGCTGTATACAACGCACTGCGTCAGGCAACTGAGCAGGTAAAGCAATCGGGAAGCCTTGAGGTGCCGCTACACCTGCGTAATGCAAGCACCAGTCTTGCCTCGGAACTGGGTTACGGCAAGGAATATCGATACGCCCATGATGAGCACGGCAGTTATGCCGCGGGGGAAAACTACTTTCCTGAAGACCTGCAGGACTCGCAGTTCTACCATCCGGTAGATACCGGGTTGGAGGCAAAAATCAGGGAGAAGCTCGAATACCTTAAAGGATTGGATCGCTCGAGCGCTAACAAACGTTACCAGGGTTGAGTACAACTGTGGGGGTCAGAAAATGAGCTATTATCTAACCATTGCATTTGGTGGTGCCGTTGGTGCCATGTCACGCTATTGGCTCTCGACATTATCGGAGAAATATAATCCCGGCGTATTCCCGATTGGTACAATTGTGGTGAACCTGCTCGGTTCCCTGCTGATAGGAGTTTTCTTTGTGTTGCTATCCGAGAAAATTCAGATGGCGGCACATTTGCGTCCTCTTGTCATAATAGGTTTTCTCGGAGCTTTCACAACATTCTCAACATTTTCCATAGATGCCCTGTTATTGATGCAGCAGGGATATTACGGCACCGCGGCGGGTTATAGTGGCCAGTGTTACCAGTTGCATATTGGCAGCCTGGGTTGGCATGACCGTGACACGCCTGGTCGCATAAACACATTCGTTACGCAGGATAAGATTCACCCATGCTAGATCCTAAATGGTTACGCACAGAACCTGAAAAACTGGCAAAGCTTCTCAAGAAGAAATGTTTCGACCTTGACCTTGATGCCGTCCTTGCCCTTGATGGCGAGCGTAAGCAGTTGCAACTGGAAACAGAGAGCCTGCAGGGAGAGAGGAACAATCGTTCCAGGATGATTGGCAAAGCCAAGGCCGCCGGCGAAGATGCCTCTGAACTCATGGCAAAGGTGGGAGAGATAAACACTGAGCTCGAAGTCCTGAAAACCTCCCTTGGCAAGGTTCAGCAAAAATTTAACGATGCCATGGCCGCTATACCCAACATTCCCCAGGATGCCGTGCCCATGGGTAATGACGAACACAGCAATGAAATCGTGGAGACATGGGGTTCCCCTCCAACATTTAACTTCGAAGCAAAGGATCACGTGGACCTGGGGGAGGGGCTTGGTGGTGGAAATACACACAACAAGGCCATGGACTTTTCGGCGGCCTCAAAAATCGCCGGCTCCCGCTTTGCGGTCATGCACGGTGATCTGGCGCGCCTGCACCGTTCTCTAATCCAGTTTATGCTGGACACCCATACCTCACTTCATGGTTATGGCGAGGTTTATGTCCCCTATATCGTTAACGCCGATTCATTGTACGGCACCGGTCAATTACCTAAATTTGAAGATGATCTGTTCAAACTTACCAGCGATCCGGCTTACTATCTGATACCAACGGCCGAGGTGCCGGTCACCAATCTGGTGAGAGACGAGATAGTGGAATTTGACTCTCTGCCCCTGAAATATGTTGCCCATACACCCTGTTTTCGCAGTGAAGCAGGATCTTATGGCAAGGATACCCGCGGTATGATTCGCCAACATCAATTTGAAAAGGTTGAGCTGGTGCAGGTCGTTCACCCGGAACATTCAGACGCAGCCCTGGAAGAACTCACCGGCCATGCCGAGAAGATTTTAAAGAAATTGGAATTGCCTTACCGAAAAGTAATACTTTGTGGTGGCGACCTGGGCTTTTCCGCAGCCAGGACCTACGACCTGGAAGTCTGGCTACCATCCCAGGATTGTTATCGGGAAATTTCTTCCTGCAGCACTTGCAGTGATTTCCAGGCTCGCAGAATGCAGGCCAGATTCCGAAATCCGGACACAGGCAAACCCGAGTTGCTACACACCGTGAACGGTTCAGCCCTGGCCGTGGGGCGAACTCTTGTAGCTATCCTGGAAAATTACCAGAATGAAGATGGCACCGTTACGGTGCCAGAAGCACTTCTCCCTTATATGAACGGACTGACCATACTCGACTGATTATGGAATTCCTACCTGCATTTTTAGACATTGCGAACAGACAGTGCCTGATTGTTGGCGGTGGCGTAACGGCGTTGCGAAAAGCCAGGCTTTTACTCCGGGCAAGCGCCAGATTGAGCGTAGTCAGCCACCAGATAGACCCGGAATTGGAAACGCTACTGAAGCAAGGGGCTCACCAGTTTCGTCTTGGAGAATTTACCGCAACGGATTTACAAGACGCGGTTCTGGTGATTGCAGCCACCGACGATGAAGCACTGAACCGGCGGGTATCCAAGCTTGCCCAGGCACGAAATATCCCTGTAAACGTAGTCGATCAACCCGCGCTGTGTAGCATGATTTTCCCTGCGATAGTGGATCGTAGCCCTCTGGTGGTAGCCATATCCAGTAGCGGAACTTCGCCAGTTCTGGTCCGCTCAATTAAACAGCAGTTGGAAGCCTTGCTACCGCAGGGAAGCAGCCAGCTGGCCACGTTGCTGGGCAGTTTTCGCCAGCAGGTTAAAGCCCGACTGCCCGATTTCAGCAAACGCGTTCGTTTCTGGGAGAATGTAATGGACAGCGAAGTCGTGGAGCTGGCTTACACAGGCAATATGGAAGAAGCCCGTCGACAGCTGGAATCACAACTTGCAGATCCCGAAAACATGCAAACAGGCGGCGAGGTCTATCTGGTGGGCGCTGGCCCAGGAGATCCTGACCTGCTTACCTTGAAGGCGCTACGGCTGATGCACAAAGCCGACGTAGTACTTTATGACCGACTGGTGTCCGAGGAGATACTACAGAAGGTAAGGCCTGATGCGAAAAAAATACACGTGGGGAAGCAACGATCCAGACATTCTGTGCCCCAGGAAACTATTAACGACATGCTGGTACGGTTAGCAACGGCAGGCAGCCGGGTATTACGGTTGAAGGGTGGTGACCCCTTTATATTCGGACGCGGTGGTGAAGAAATGGAATCTCTCATTGATCACGGGATTCCGTTTCAAGTGGTTCCCGGTATCACAGCAGCGTCTGGCTGCGCGAGCTACGCGGGAATTCCTTTGACGCATCGTGACTACTCTCAGTCTGTGCAATTTCTTACCGGACATTTCAACGATAAAACAGAAGAACCGGATTGGTCACTGCTCACCAGGGGCAATCAAACCCTGGTGTTCTACATGGGACTGCTTAACCTGGCAGCGATATGTAAAAACCTGGTGGACCATGGAATGTCGATCGATATGCCCGCTGCATTGATTCAGCAGGGAACCACAAAAAACCACAAGGTGGTTGTTGGAACCCTAGGAGCGCTTGCCGGACAAGTGTCTGCGGCAGGACTCAGGGCTCCCACATTGCTCATCATAGGCAATGTGGTCAAGCTAAGGCAGCAGCTTGACTGGTTTAAGCGCGGCGCCACGGATTAAGGCAATTAAATAAGCCGTTTAATCAGAGGTTCTCTTAAATACAGTTGGAAGGGCGGGGTAGACCTGCAATTTTATTTACACACCTGGCCGTGCTGCCTCCGAACAGTTTCATTAAATACACACTTCGACCCTTTTTCGCGCCCAGTTTACGCTGGACCAGTCGAACCAGAGGGCGCATCGGGGGCGATAATTCATGGCTCTGGTAAAACTCCCTCACTACGTAAATCACTTCCCAGTGAATCTCCCTCAACTCAATGTTGCTGGACTGAGCCAGGCACCGTGCTACTTCTTCATCCCAATCATCAAGATTTTTCAAATAGCCTTCGCCATCGACGGCGATAGGCCTTTTATTACAATGTAGATAGCTAGCCATGATATGAATTAGAAAGGTGCCTAGAACCAGTTAATGATTTTTGAATGAGTACAGCACAGGCCAACAAAACCTTCGAAACCGATTTTCTGGCTGTGTTCCTGTGCCAGTTGCCCCAATCCCCGGGCATCGACATCATCCTGCAAACAATAGACGGTAATGGAATCTGGCAATTGTCCCAATTCCGCCTGGGTGACGCAGTAAACGCCGTCTTCTATCAACAGCAGGGCATCACCGTCGCTAAGAAATCTGGCGCAGTCCTGCAGCAGTTCAACATTGTTCAATGTATGCAGATGGCTCATAGATTGAATACCACATCAGCACTGAGAACCAGTTGTCGCACCTGCTGACTGTTCAGTAGCGTGGTTTTAATTGCCAGATCTTCCAACGACAGATTGCGCTGATGTAGAGAAAGATCATCGACAAATACATTTTCAACACCATAAATAGGCAGAGCCAAGAGCAATGACATCACATTTTTGCTTTCGATACCTTCGCTCTGCTGAGATTTCAGCAATTGAAAAACCCCATCTCCCATAAACAGATAATTCACATTCTGTTCGAACACGGCACTGGCAAGAACCAGATCCAGGCAGGCAAGGGCATTGTCACTGCCATAGGGTGGTCGGCGACTGATAAAAGTTAAAGACTTGGACTGGCGTTCGGTCATGGTCTGGTTCCCCGGTCGCTTTATCCGAAATTTAACAGACGATCTGATTTAAGCGCTGCATCTACCAGTTGACCCAGTCCGCCAATGCTTGCACTTTTCGTCAAGCTGAATGCGGGCTTCTCGTAACGCTGGGCTTCCTTTTCATCAATCACGCCCCGTTTTAGCGCTGATGTTACACAGGCGATTGCATCGAGTTTGTTCTGGGTTATCAATTTGTCCCACTGGCATTGAATATCTTGTTCATCCTGGGCAACCACTGCCAGCTTATTGAGATTGCCTACGCCATCACGAAAAAAGAACAATCGATAAATTTCATGGCCTTCACTGATTACAGATTTGCAAAATTCAAGCGCCGTACGGGAGGCCTCGCTGCTGTAGGGTGCCGAATGTACCACGATGGTGAATTTCACAATGTTAAAGCCTCGAAGTTCAGGATCTTTAAAGTAAAGAGGTTTGCAAAATAGGGAGGTCCTTAAACCAAAAAGCCCCGTTTGCAACGAGGCTTTTTGGTTACGGTCGATTACCTGAATACTACTCTCTGCCGGTGAGTGCGCCAAGCAGGTGTAACAGGTGGATAAATATATTGAACAAACTCAAGTAGAGGGAAACCGTGGCCATAATGTAGTTTTTTTCGCCGCCATTAATAATTCGGCTCGTGTCATACAATATAAACCCGGACATAATCATGACCACCGCCGCAGAAATAGCCAGACTTAGTGCCGGTATCTGCAGAAATATGTTGGCGATCATGGCCACTACGGCAACAATTAAACCGGTAAGTAAGAAGCCGCCCATATAACTGAAGTTTTTCCCACTGACCAGAACATAGCCAGACAGGGAAAGGAAGATCAATGCTGTGCCGCCGAGAGCCTGGGCAACAATGGCGGAGCCATTAGCATAGACTTGCACATACATCGCAATTGTCGGGCCAATTGCCCCACCCATAAGTGCGGCGAATACAAACACCCAGAACAAACCCTTGCCTGAACGTGCTGTTGAGCGAACAACAAAAGTACTGACAAAACCGCCTATAAACAGAACCAATCCCATGCCCTGAGAAACCTGCAGCATCATGGTGACAACGGCACTGGCGGCACTCACAAACAATGTCATTGACAGCAACAGATAGGTGTTTTTCAGGACTTTATTTGCCGCCAGCAGTGAGTCCTGACCTCTGCTAATATTTAACCCAACTTCATTCATAGAATTCTCCAACTGTGGTAATTGACAGTTACTTCTGGTTAACGACCAACTTCGATTTTGATTTATTTCGTCGACTTCTGCTTTGGAGCAAAAACAAACAAAAACCTTTCAATTCTTCAGATATGGGTCCAAAACCCACAGGATTCAACATTGGCTGATAATTTCATCCGCAGCTCGCAATTGTATCCCGACGCTCTTTGCAAGCGAATTATGATACCGGCACTGACTTTAAAATCAATGTCTTTCGTCTCTTACGCCCAGCCCATAACGCTGTTATCCAATAAGACTTTGACTGCCACAGCACTTATAGTAAGATTCTGCCCCGACCGCGGAGGGGTGGCAGAGCGGTTGAATGCACTGGTCTTGAAAACCAGCGAGGATGAAAGTCCTCCGAGAGTTCGAATCTCTCCCCCTCCGCCAATTTAAGCTGGTATCAGTCATCAAGTTTTCTGTGGTCTCTTGATGTATTCGACAATTCTCCCCAACACTTTGTAATAGTATTTCGATACTGCCAACATCAGGCTCTGCGCGGAGTGCCTCAAGCAATATTTACGGCACTGTGTTGCTATTGCAAGTTTACCTTTACCAGAGTGGGATATGGGCGTCAGATCATTGTTACGAATTGTAACCAGTTGTACTTTCGAAACCAATATCGATTAAAATGAACCAGCCTCCAATCAGCTTGATACCAACAGATAAGGGAAAATTGCGATGATAGCTAAAAAATCTCTCGTTTTAATTTCATTAGTACTAGGTGCCACGCCACTGATCGTCTGGGCCCAGGCCCACGATGCCAGTGTCGCCAACCACCAGCCTCACTACTATGCGGCTGAGGACTATGATATAGACCCTGCCAGCGTCACTTATGCTGATCATATCGCGCCTATTTTACAGAGCAGTTGTCAGAGTTGTCACCGCCCGGGTGGCGGCGCCCCAATGTCGCTGCTGACCTACGATCAGGTTAAACCCTGGGCTTCGGTCATTATGTATCGCACCGCCATCAGAGATCGTATGGGTGCAATGCCTCCTTTCTTCGTTGAAAAAGATATCGGTATCGATGGGTTCAAAAGCGATTATTCCTTGTCCGACGTAGAACTCGCCATG
>JAESQX010000215.1 GCA_016764875.1 Gammaproteobacteria bacterium | reverse complement strand
CCTACAACCTCGGCAAGCACCCACCTCTATTGCTTAATCTACTTTTTAAAGAACTAATTTCCCCCGTCTTCACAACCAAGGGACGGCGTATTATACGCACCTGATATGGTTTGGCAAGAGATTAAAATACTGAGTTTGAGCCAACTATCAACAGGCCTACCCCGGGGAATTACGGCCTAGAAATTCAACTAAAACTGCCCCGTCGACTCAGTCAGAGATTTTTACCAGATGAAACATTTTTTTACCTCGCCTGAGAACGAAATATTTGCCTTCCAAAGCCAGTGCCGGGTTCAATTCGAACTCCGCAGAGGATACTACCTGCCCATTCACACTAATCGCATTACTGCCTATAAACTCCCGCGCCATTCGGTTTGATTTGGCCAGTTCCGTTGCCACCAGTGCTTCTACTATCGTGTAAGGCTTGTCGATCAGGTCTGTGCAAGGCAGTCCATCAAGCTCCAGTTGCTGAAGATCCGCTAGCGTCAGGCTTTGAATATCTCCCGAAAACATCGCATGACTGATTCGAGTTGCTGCTTTCAGGCCCTGCGCTCCGTGAACCAGTTCAGTTACATTTTGCGCCAATATCCCCTGCGCCTCGGGCCTGCTGTTTGACACCTGGTCACTGGCCTCTATCTCCTTCGTTTCAGAAACAGGGAGAAAAGTGAAGTAGTTAAGAAAATTGTAAACATCCGTATCTGCCACATTTAACCAGAATTGATAAAATGCATAGGGTGAGGTTTTATCGGGGCTTATCCAAACCGAGCCAGACTCTGTCTTCCCGAACTTTGTTCCATCTGATTTAGTAATCAACGGTGTTGTCACACCATAAACCTGATGTTGATACATGCGTCGAGTCAGATCTATGCCACCGGTAATGTTTCCCCATTGATCACTGCCCCCTACCTGAAGCGTACAACCATAGCGCTTATTCAATTCGGCAAAGTCATAGGACTGTAGAATCATGTAAGTGAATTCAGTAAACGAAATACCCGCATCATCTCGATCGATACGTTGTTTAACCGACTCCTTTTGAATCATTGCGTTAACAGAGAAATGTTTTCCGACGTCCCGTAAGAAACTCAATACATCGTAGTCTTTGATCCAATCCAGATTATTAACCACTGTTGCCGAGTTCTCTCCACACTCAAAATCCAGAAATTGACTTACCTGGCTCTTAATACGAACCACCCATTGTTCAATGATCTCGGTGGAATTCAGCTGCCGTTCTGCGGCCTTAAAACTGGGATCTCCAATCATGCCAGTAGCGCCGCCCACCAGAGCTATTGGTTTGTGACCTGCCATCTGAAATCTTTTCAGCGCCAACAATGGGACAAGATGACCAATGTGCAAACTTTCAGCAGTCGGATCAAAACCACTGTAAACAGTGCGACTTGCTCCCATGAGATGTGAAACAAGTTCATCACCACCGGCTAACTGGGAGACCAGCCCCCTGCTTTGCAAATCACCGATTACGTCTGTCAACACGATTGACATCATATTTTCCTGTAGATAACTGAATTGAATTTTTTGCAATAAATGTTGTCAAAAAAATCGACTGGTTAAGCATTATGCTAATTAACATCGAAAAAGCGCCGATTTTACACCAGTGGAAGGCGAAATAACCTAATTAAGAATAAATTCCCGTGGGATTTAGCGACCTTACTGCTATAATCTCGCGCTCCGAGATCCTGACGGCGATCAAGAAGTAGTCAATTTTCTATGCATCTTGTTGATTTAACTAGACAATTCCTGTCCAAATATTATCCGCGGCAACATTTAGTGTCTGCCTGCTTGTTGTTCGCCGTATTTATTGTGCTGTTGTTAATCTCAAATCATGAATCTGCAGAACCCGAGCAAACTCAGATCAACATCCCGGTTACAATCAGGGTTGAGCAACCAATTCCCGCTGAACCCACTGACAGGGAGATAGTTTCATCAACTGAGCCTGAATTCCTGCCCGACCCGGTAATAGAAAACCCCGGCGCAGCCACATGGAAACACGTAGAGGTTAAATCAGGAGACAACCTGTCAGCGATATTTGCCCAGGTGGGTTTGTCGGATAGGGAGTTGTTCCATGTGCTCAACAGCAATGATGAAGCCAAAATTCTTAACCGCGTTTTCCCTGGATATCAGCTTAGCTTCTCCATACCCAAACCCGGTCAACTGGAGCAACTGAAGGTATTAAAGTCGCCACTTGAAGGCTTCCTGTTCACCTTGATTGACGGCTTCTATGACGTCGAAAAAATCAGCAGAGCCCCTGAAATAAGGCAGGTTTTCAAACACGGCAGCATTACTGACAGCCTGTTTATGGCTGGCTTAAAGGAAAACATTCCCGATTTAACTATCATGGAAATGGCCAATATTTTTGGTGGCGTTATCGACTTTATTCTTGATCCAAGACTGGGAGATGACTTCAGTATTCTCTTTGAAGAAAAATACCTGGATGACGAGTTTATAGGCACAGGCGAGATCCTCGCTGCTCAATTTACCAACCAGGGCAAGCAATTCGTTGCGGTTCAATATGAGAATGCGTTAGGAGAAATCGGTTACTACAATCCGCTCGGCGAGAGTATGCGCAAAGCTTTCCTTCGCGCTCCTATTGATGTTTTCCGAATCAGCTCCAATTTCAGCCTGGCCCGACGCCATCCGATTTTGAATACCATTCGCGCCCACAAGGGCACTGATTATGCAGCACCCAAAGGCACGCCAATACGTGCGACCAGTGATGGCACTGTAACCTGGGCAGGGCGAAATGGTTCCTTTGGAAAACTGATTGTTATCAAACATCGCGGCGCCTTTGAAACCAAATACGCCCATTTGTCTGACTATGCCAATGGTGCCAAAAAAGGTCGTCGGGTACGACAGGGGGATATAATCGGTTATGTGGGTTCCACTGGCAGCGCTACGGGTCCCCACTTGCACTATGAATTTCTGATGAATGGTGTGCATAAGAACCCGAGAACCATCCTCGACAAACTGCCAAAAGCAGAATCAATTCCTGCTGATGAACTAAACAGATTTCGCCACCAGTCTGAGCCTCTACTGGTACAGTTTAAAGCCCTGGAGAAAACCAAGATGTTGGCTTTGGGCCAGCACGGCGCTGAATAATTAACCCTGAGAGCAAATGCCAGAAAAAACCTATTTTATCGGACTCATCTCAGGCACCAGCATTGACGGGATAGATTGTGCGCTGGTTAGCTTTACCAATGGTTTTCCAACTCTTGAAGCCACCCTCACCCAGAAGTATAAGCCCGACTTAAGGGACAAAATATTTACCCTATGCGAGCAGAATGAAGTTTCCTTAAAACTGCTGGGGGAGACAGACATCGCTATTGGATTGTGTTTCGCTGATGTTGTCCGACAATTGTTGTCCGATCAAAACCTTGATGCGACACAAATCAAAGCCATTGGCAGTCATGGCCAGACAATTTTCCACAAACCTCAACAGCCGTTACCTTTTTCTCTGCAAATCGGTGATCCAAACACTATCGCCTTTGCCACTGGCATTACAACGGTAGCCGATTTCCGACGCAAGGATATGGCGGCGGGTGGTCAGGGAGCACCACTGGCACCACTGTTTCACCGTTTCTTTTTTAATTCCGCTGCGCATAATCGAGTCATTGTTAATTTGGGTGGTATTGCCAATATTTCGGTGCTGGCTCCAGAGCAAACCTATCTCGGTTACGATACGGGTCCGGCAAATGTATTGATGGATTACTGGGTCAATAAGCACAAACAGCTTGCCTATGACGATGATGGCAATTGGGCAGCCACCGGAGCGGTGAATGCCGACTTGCTGGAATTATTGATGGATGAACTTTACTTTTCAAAGCCTGAACCCAAGAGTACCGGCCGGGAATATTTCAATGGCGACTGGCTGGAAGGAAAGCTCTCCCACTTTAATCAGACATGTGATGCAGCAGATGTTCAGGCCACATTGCTGGAGCTGACCGCCACCACTGTAGTGACTGAAATCGAAAATCAACTGAGCCCCGATCAGGTTTTTATATGTGGAGGCGGGGCATATAACAGCACCCTGGTTAATCGCATAGATGAGTTATTACCAGACAGCCAGGTTGATTCCACTGAGTATATCGGCCTGGCACCGGACTGGGTCGAAGCGGTAACATTTGCCTGGCTGGCACAGCAACGACTGGGAAAAAATCCTGTGGACTCTAGGTCTGTGACAGGTGCCAGCTGTGAGGTTGTTCTCGGTGGTGTATATCTGCCCGGCTGAGCCGTCCTGTCCAGGTTACACCGAAAATGAAGCGCCACAACCACATGTGGTTGCCGCCATAGGATTATTAACGACAAACCGAGCGCCTTCCAGACCCTCAAGGTAATCAACCCTGGCACCAACCAGGTACTGGTAACTAAGAGGGTCAATCATCAAGCCGGCTCCTTTATTGCTGATCACAGTGTCGTCGTCATTCACCTCTTCATCAAATGAAAAACCATACTGAAAACCGGAGCAACCGCCTCCCGTTACGAACACACGCAGCTTCAACTTATCATTACCTTCTTCGGCGACAAGACTTTTGATCTTGGCCGCCGCATTATCGGTAAGAGTAAGAACTGTGGGTTCCTGTGACTCAACTACTGACATAAAAATACCATAATGAATGCTTGAACAAGGTTGGCTATCTACCCATGCAGGCCGTAGTTTGGCCGTAAAAACAATAACCAAGGGTATTGCTCAGGTATTATATAACATATATTGAATATCAGCTGCTTTGTGCTGCTTTTTTCTTCGGTGGGATTTTTTTCGTATCCAGGCCCAGGCGTTTGGCTTCCTTTCGGGAGGCGCTTATGTGCATCAGGTTACCGTTAACCTCTGAGCCCATTACCATTTCGATAAGGTTGTAGTATACATTGCCAACTACTATTGCCTTTGCGGCGAGTTCAATGTGATTGGCAGAACGAACGTCTCCCTGCACCAATCCGTTAACAACAATTGAGGGGACACAGACCTCCCCTTCCACGGCGCCTTTATCGGCGATTCGAATCAGGGCGTCGGAGTCATCCTCAGCGTAAATATTCCCTTTCACCTTACCCTCTATAATAAGTTCTCCACTGAAATGCACGTCACCTACAATTTCCGTGGCACGTGATATCAGTGTATGGGCAGGCCCGCGACTACCTGCCTTTTCTCCCGATCCAAACATAGTGTTAATCTCCTTCAACAACCCAACTGAAACTTTTGTTGACGGTCTTTGCCATTGGTGCTGTTTCAACAGCCATTATATGAATTTGTTCTGGTACAAAATCCGCCGGCAATTCCAATTCACCTTCAATGTTCTGAAAGTACTTGAATCGCAGTTTTATATCCACCTGACCTGTATCTTCAGATAATTCATGCATGGGAAAAACCACCTGTTCCTGACCAAGGGTTCCCGCTACATTCACATTCACATGACCCTTTAAAAAGGCACCGCCGCTTGATTCCTGCTGGCGCAGCACCAGTTTATATTTGAATTTCGCCGGCACATCGGTAGCTTCTATGTCCATCTGCCCGATAACAAGACCAACATTCTCGAAATCCTCCGACATCACCTGGCGGTAAAACAGTACGTCCTGTTCCAGTTGCGCGATGTGCTCTCGTAAAGCCAGGATAGTATCCTGGATTTCATCATTGGCTCGTTGATCCATAACGCTGGAACGATCCAGCAGAGCAACCTGGCTACGTAGAGCCGTATTCTCGCTCTCAAATTTCTCCAGGTTCGCGGTCAACTGTTCGCCATCGAGTTGGTCAAATTGTCCCTGCAAAGTACCACTGCGGTACCCGTAAAAAAAACTACCGGCAATTCCACCCACCACCGTAAAAACCAGTGTTAACAACAGAATAACGCGTCGCACTGGCCGGTGAGGAACCACCACCATACGCTCCTGTTTACTTCCTTTGACTACATTTGGCATTCAATGATCACCAGAAAATCAACTTTTGCGTAGTTGAATTCAATCCGGGAGTATCCTCAAGGTATCAACGCTATGGAATCCAGCCCGGTCGACTCATCAATTCCCAGCATAATGTTCATGTTCTGAATTGCTTGTCCGGAAGCACCTTTTACCAGATTATCAATTACGCTAAGCACTACAATCCGACCATTTTGCGGCAAATAATTCACCGAAATCTGGCAATAGTTCGCACCCTTGACATTTCTTGTGGCCGGATGAATTCCCTGGGGTAGCACATCGACAAATGGCTCATCTTTGTAGCGCTGCTGATACAACTCCTGTAACTGATCCACGTTAACTTCGTTGCCAGATTTAACCGGCGCATAAAGAGTCGCGAAAATCCCCCTGATCATGGGTGTCAGGTGCGGCATAAAGGTAAGGTTAACCGGCTGTTCACTGTACCGGTTTAACCCTTGTTCAATTTCCGGGCCGTGACGATGGCCGCTCACTGCGTAGGCTTTCAGGGACTCGTTGGCTTCAGCCATCAGGAAATCTACTGATGCCTTGCGCCCGGCACCGCTGACACCAGACTTGGCATCAGCGATCAAGTAATCAGTATCCACCAATCCGGCTTCCAGCAACGGCAAAAATCCCAACTGCACGGCCGTTGGATAACAACCGGGGGCCGCAACCAGTCTGGCACCCTTTATCTGCTGCCGATTGACTTCCGGCAAGCCGTAAACAGCTTCCTTGATCAGTTCAGGGCAATGGTGAGTCGTGTTATACCAGCGCTCCCAGACCGCCACATCCTGCAATCTGAAGTCGGCGGACAGATCAACAATCCGAACACCCTGCTCCAGCAAATCAGGCACCGTATGCATCGCTACCCCGTGAGGAGTCGCGAAAAACACTACATCGCACTGGCCCAGTTCTGCCGCATCAGGCGCGACAAACTTCAAATCAATGTGGCCACGCAGACTGGGAAACATTGTGGCGACCGCCGTACCGCGTAACTCACGAGAGGTAACCACTTCCAGACTCACGTCTGGCCGGGTTGCCAAAAGTCGCAACAATTCCACGCCGGTATATCCAGCTGCACCAATAATCCCTACCTTGACCAATTTTCCCCCTTACAATTTTACTCTCGTAACCGCTGTTTAAACTTACCGGTCACTGCCTGCTTTGCCGAGCGAGTATCTTACACTCAAGCACTAATATTGCAAAAATCGCTGCTAAATCATGACGTAAAGTCAACAGTTTGAGAATTCTTCGGCACCTGACTCGAAGAGCCGGCCTGGCTATGATAAGTTGTTCAGAGAATCTCGAAACAATTGCGCAGCCCTATAAATTGTCCCGAGAGTTCCAGGATTATCAGAACCCAATGGAGGAATTGCATGCTGTGGGTTAAAGCTTTTCACATAGTAGCGGTTGTTTGCTGGTTCGCTGGTTTATTTTACCTGCCTAGACTATTTGTCTACCATGCCATGAGCGAAGACCAGGTCAGTAGAGACAGATTCACAATCATGGAACGCAAATTATTCCGGGGAATAATGACTCCTTCAGCCATTGCCAGCGTGCTTCTCGGCATCTGGCTGATTTCATTTAATTTCCAATTCTATATGTCTTCGTGGTGGATGCACGCCAAACTTTCCCTAGTGATGGTGCTGATCGGCTATCATTTGTACTGCTGGCGAATCCTCATCGCTTTTCGCGATGGCACTAATACCAGCAGTCACAAGTTCTTCCGCTTCTTTAATGAATTCCCGGTTCTCATACTGGTAAGTATCGTCGTACTTATTGTCGTTAAACCATGAAAATTTCAATAAGAGATTAATTAAGTAACCCATGAGCGTATCCAAGCCAAACGTAATGTGCTTTTCTGGACTGGACCCAACTGGTGGTGCAGGAATTCAAGCAGATATTGAGACTCTGTTTAGTACCGGGTGTCACTGTTTGCCGATTGTCACGGCGATCACTGTGCAGAACACACAAAATGCCAGCAATATCACGCCCACCGATCCAGCACTTATTGTGCAGCAGGCACGGGCCGTGCTTGAAGATATTCCCGTTCAGTGTTTCAAAATCGGGTTGCTTGGCGATGTTGCGGCCATCGAAGTACTACATACGCTACTACGAGATTATCCTGATATTCCTGTTGTGCTGGACCCTGTTATTCGAGCCGGAGGTGGCTTCGCATTTGGCTCCGCCAACACCATTGATGCAATCCGCTCATTGTTGCTTCCTGTTACCACAGTATTAACACCCAACATTGATGAAATAATGCAACTTGCCCCCACTGCAGACAGTGCTGAAGCCTGCGCCAATGAGATTCTTGAATCAGGCTGTCAGCACATACTACTCACCGGAACCCATGCAGCCACAAAAGATGTAGTAAACAAATTCTTTTCTTCCCATGAAGAATTCACCCTGTTTAGCTGGCCACGCCTTGAGCATAGTTACCACGGATCAGGCTGCACCCTGGCTGCCAGCCTTGCAGGCTACCTGGCTCATGGGCTTACCCTGCGGGACGCTGTGCAACAGTCACAGAGATTTACCTGGGAAGCACTAAACCACGGCTCCCGTATAGGGCTCGGACAACACATTCCCAATCGAAGCGCCTGGAACAAGCAGAGCCTTTAATACAGGCAGGTAAATCATGCTCCTTCGCGGCGTTTACGCAATAACAGACAATAACCTGCTGCCCGAAAGCAAACTCCTTGAGTCTGTCGAACAGGCCCTCGAAGGGGGCATAAAACTGCTGCAGTACCGTAACAAAACCGGGAACTGGCACGACAAAGTTAATCAGGCAAGAGCCTTACAATTATTGTGTGCCAGCTTCGAAGTACCATTGATTATCAACGACGACACACAACTGTGTATCGAAACAAATGCAAGTGGAGTGCATATCGGGCAATCCGATATCAAACTACGCGAAGCAAGAAAAGCGCTTGGAAAGGAAGCCATTATCGGCGTCACCTGCCATTCAAGTATCGAAGCAGCGCTTGATGCCCAA
This sequence comes from Gammaproteobacteria bacterium, assembly GCA_016764875.1. Lineage (GTDB taxonomy): Bacteria > Pseudomonadota > Gammaproteobacteria > Pseudomonadales > Pseudohongiellaceae > NORP240. Next base: position 15,400 of record JAESQX010000215.1, on the reverse strand, counting down.
TCTCTGGGAGCGAACTACGTTGCCTTCGGACGTTTCTTCCCCTCGGCGACCAAACCTGAGGCACCGGGAGCCGATACGGATGTATTGCACCAGGCCAGAAAAACACTGAATATACCCATCGTTGCCATCGGTGGCATCAATGCCAAAAATGGCACAGCGCTAATTGACGCAGGCGCTGATATGCTTGCTGTGGTAAATTACCTCTTTGCCGAAAAAGCGGTACACCAGCGAGCCCGACTACTCGCTGAATTGTTTTAGGTAACACGAGGTAATCCAAATACCTCTGACTAACGTAAGAGATCGTTATGAGTCTGGCCCCCCTTTCAACTGACCACTCCACTGAGTTGTATGACCTGGCACGTCGTTACATTCCCGGCGGTGTAAATTCACCCGTACGTGCATTTAAAGGCGTAGGTGGAAACCCATTATTTTTTAAGGCAGGAGAAGGCGCCTACCTGATCGATGCTGATGATAATCGTTACGTGGATTACGTCTGCGGTTGGGGCCCATTTATCCTCGGCCATTGTCACCCGGCAATCATTAACGCTCTACAACTGCAGCTCAAACGCGGCCTGGGCTATGGTGCCTCCACGGAAGCTGAAGTTGAGATCGCCGAAAAAATCTGCAATATATTGCCATCCATAGAGTCTGTACGCCTGGTAAGCTCCGGCACCGAAGCCACCATGAGCGCTATACGCGTGGCCCGCGGGTTTACCAGAAGAGACAAGGTGGTGAAATTCGAAGGTTGTTACCATGGCCATGTTGACAGCCTGCTGGTTAAAGCCGGTTCCGGCGCATTGACCATGGGCGAACCCGATTCCCTTGGCGTACCCCGTGCATTTACTGACTTGACCTACGTCCTTCCTTTTAATGACAGTGATGCAGTGGAAAATTTGTTCGCCCGGCACGGTGATGAAATAGCCTGCTTAATTGTAGAGCCCGTAGCGGGAAATATGAATCTGGTACCACCGCAAGCCGGCTTTCTTGAAACGCTGCGGGAAGTCTGTGATCGCCATGGTAGCGTCTTAATTTTTGACGAAGTAATGACCGGATTTCGCGTCGCACTCGGTGGCGCACAATCGATATATAACATCAAACCTGACCTCACTACCCTGGGCAAGGTAATAGGTGGCGGCTTGCCAGTCGGTGCTTTTGGTGGTCGCAAAGACATTATGGACTGCCTGGCACCTGATGGACCGGTTTATCAAGCGGGAACATTGTCAGGCAATCCTCTTGCTGTGACGGCAGGACTGGCTACCCTTAAAGAGATATCAAAACCAGGCTTTTATGATCAACTGGGCAGGCAGACACAAAAATTATTGGCCGGGCTGCAGCAGCGGGCAGATGCTGCCGGAGTACCATTCACCACCAATCAGGCAGGGGCAATGTTTGGCTGTTTCTTCAGTGATGAAAAAACCGTCAGTCATTTTGATCAGGTCATGGCCTGCAATCTGGATAATTTCAAAACCTTCTTTCATACCATGCTGGATAACGGGATATACCTGGCCCCTTCAGCCTACGAGGCAGGCTTTGTCTCGGCAGCGCATTTGGACAGGGAATTAGAGCTTACACTGGACGCCGCAGAGAAAGCATTTTCAGCCGTGGCATCAGGCAACCAATAACAGTAAAGCAACGGAAACAGTTATAAATGAAAAAATACCACGTTTACGGAATTGGCAATGCCCTGGTGGACAAGGAATTCCAAGTGGAAGATTCGTTTTTCGATGAGCACAATATCGAAAAAGGTTTTATGACCCTGGTAAGCCACGAGCAACAACAACAGCTACTTGAGACACTAACGAACAAGGTTGGCATCACAAAAAAATCTGGCGGCGGCTCCGCAGCCAACACCCTCTATGCCATCAGCCAGTTTGGCGGCAATGCCTACTTTGCCGGCAAAGTGGCTAACGACGAAACTGGCGACTTTTATGTAGAACAGCTTGGGCATCACAATATTGAGACTAACCTGGGTTCCAATCGGGACCACGGTACTACAGGCCGCTGCCTGGTTATGATCAGTCCCGATGCCGAACGCACTATGCATACCTACCTGGGGATATCGGAAGAAGTGTCTGTTGCAGAAATAGACCATGAAGCTATAAAAGATTCCGAATACGTCTATATTGAAGGCTATCTGGTAACCTCCGCCAGTGGCAAAGAAGCCGCCCGTGAACTGAAACGTGTGGCAGAAGAACATGGTGTAAAAACGGCCATGACCTTTTCTGACCCCTCAATGGTGGAATATTTTCCCGAGGCAGTAAGTGAAGTGATTGGCACGGGTGTAGACCTGCTGTTCTGCAATCAACAAGAAGCCATGCTGTGGACCGATGCCGAAGATTTTAGTGCGGCCTGCGAGACTCTGAAACAGCAGGCTAAGCAGTTCGTAATTACCAGGGGCGCTGAAGGCGCGTTGCTATACGATGGAATGAATTTTATTGAAATAGATTCTCATAACGTGGATGCAGTAGATACCAACGGTGCCGGCGACATGTTTGCCGGGGCATTTATGTTCGCCATTACCCACCATCATGATTTCGAAACTGCCGGTAAGCTGGCAAGCCTGGCCGCTGCAACTACCGTATCAAGTTTTGGCCCGAGACTCTCCGCTGAAGAGCACCAGAAAATCCTCGAACAGCAGGGCCTGGCGAATAATCTCCGCGAGTTTTCAGATCAAGAAAAATAAGGGAATATGGTTACCTAATCACCAATATCGAGAAAGGATTTTACCCCATCAAACCACCCCTTCTTGCGGGGGCTCTGCCTATGGCCTTCCTTATCCTGAATGTCCTGAAACTCTCCCAGTAATTCACGCTGACGTTTGGTCAAGTGTACCGGCGTTTCGATCACTACACGGCATAGCAAATCACCAGTAGAGCCACCTCGAACCGGAGCCACTCCTTTGTTGCGCAAGCGGAACAATTTGCCGGTCTGGGTTTCAGCGGGAATTTTCAGTTTTACGCGGCCATCAAGCGTGGGTACTTCAAGTTCACCACCCAGTGCGGCATCGACAAAACTGATGGGTATTTCGCAGTGCAGGTGTTTTCCTTCCCGCTCAAAAATCCCGTGCTTGCGCACTGCCACTTCCACATAAAGATCACCGGGCGGGCCTCCATGAACACCCGCCTGCCCCTCGCCACTCAAGCGAATACGATCTCCATTATCAACGCCGGGGGGAACCTTGACTGACAGCGTTTTCCTTTCATCGATACTGCCACGGCCGTGACATTTGTGGCAGGGATCCTTGATTTGTTTGCCTGAACCATTACAGCGCGGACAGGTTTGTTGCACAGAGAAAAACCCCTGCTGCATTCTCACCTGTCCAACACCATTGCAGGTAGTACAGTTCTCCGGAGAAGTGCCTTTCTTGGCACCGCTGCCGTCGCAGGTTTCGCAGGTGACAGAGGTGGGGATACGAATCTTGGCATTGGTTCCCCTGACGGCCTCTTCCAGACCCAACTCCAGCGTATAGCGCAAATCAGCGCCTTGTCTTACGTGACTGCGACGCCCACCTCCACCACCGAAAATATCACCGAATATATCGCCGAAAATATCACCGAAGTCAGCACCTCCGCCAGCGGTTTGTCCATCTATTCCAGCATGACCGTATTGATCATAACGCCCGCGCTTGTCACCGCTGGACAGCACTTCAAACGCTTCATTGGCTTCCTTGAATTTGTCCTCGGCCTCCTTGTTGTCGGGATTACGGTCTGGATGAAACTTCATCGCCACGCGCCGGTATGCCTTTTTAATTTCGACACCCGTCGCTTCGCGGGAAACTCCCAGTACTTCGTAGTAATCACGTTTCGACATTATTTCTTATTCTCTTGCATTGATAAACGCCAGAAACGACAAAAACCAAGCTGATTTCCTCTGCGAAAAACAGCTTAGTTTTGTCTTTAAAGCGTAAAACAGGCGTAATGCCTATTTGTCTTCTTTCACTTCCTCAAACTCTGCATCTACGGCATCGTCATCAGCCCTGGATTCACCTTCCGCGGCCGCTTCGGGCCCACCGGTCTGCGCCTCAGCCTGCTGCTCGGCATACATCTTTTCTGCCAGACCAGAAGAAGCTTCGGTAAGGTCTTTGGTTTTGGCTTCAATTTCAGCCAGATCCTCACCTTTTACGCTTTCTTCCAGCGCAGTAATGGCGGCTTCGATTTTTTCCTTCTCATCATCAGTTACCTTATCCGCCGCCTCATCCAGGGTTTTCCTGGTAGCATGCGCCAGGCCATCAGCGGTATTGCGTGCAGTAATCAAATCCTCAAACTTCTTGTCATCAGCCGAGTGTGCCTCTGCATCCTTGACCATTGAATCAATTTCTTCGTCAGACAATCCACTGGACGCCTTGATCACAATCGACTGCTCTTTCCCGGTGGCCTTGTCCTTGGCGGAAACGTTCAGAATACCATTGGCATCCAGATCGAAAGAAACCTCAATCTGCGGCATACCACGGGCTGATGGTGGGATATCCGACAAATCGAATCGACCAAGTGACTTATTCTGTGACGCTTGCTTACGCTCACCCTGCACTACATGGATTGTTACCGCTGTCTGGTTATCATCAGCGGTTGAGAAAACCTGGGTTTTCTTGGTTGGAATAGTAGTATTTTTATCAATCAATGCGCTCGCTACACCTCCAAGGGTTTCAATGCCCAATGAAAGAGGTGTCACGTCTAACAGTAATACGTCATTTACTTCACCGGAAAGCACCGCTGCCTGAATCGCTGCACCAACAGCTACAGCTTCGTCAGGATTCACATCCTTGCGTGCTTCCTTGCCAAAAAAATCAGCTACTTTTTTCTGCACCAGAGGCATACGGGTCTGACCACCTACCAGGATGACATCGTTAATACCACCAACATCCAGATCCGCATCTTTTAAAGCTATTTTCAAAGGCTCCAGTGTCCTGTCTACCAGGTCTTCAACCAGTGATTCGAACTTTGCGCGGGTCAACTTCTGTACAAGGTGCTTCGGCCCGCTGGCATCTGCCGTAATATAGGGCAGGTTCACTTCAGTCTGTTGAGCTGACGACAATTCAATTTTCGCTTTCTCTGCCGCTTCTTTTAAACGCTGCAAGGCCAGGGGGTCATTGTGCAAATCCATACCGGATACTTTTTTGAATTCCTCAGCCAGATATTCAATCAACCGCAAATCGAAATCTTCACCGCCGAGGAACGTGTCACCATTCGTGGAGAGCACTTCAAAAGTATGCTCGCCGTCAGTCTCGGCTATCTCAATGATGGAAATATCAAAGGTACCACCACCCAAGTCATATACCGCTATAGTGGTGTCACCGGTTTTTTTGTCCATGCCATAGGCCAGTGCTGCCGCCGTAGGCTCATTAATAATTCGTTTCACATCCAGACCGGCAATCTTGCCGGCATCCTTGGTTGCCTGACGCTGGGAATCATTGAAATAGGCGGGAACGGTAACCACGGCCTCGGTTATTGTCTCACCAAGATAATCTTCCGCCGTTTTCTTCATCTTCATGAGAATCTGCGCCGATATTTGTGGTGGTGACATCTTTTCGCCATTCACTTCCACCCAGGCATCGCCGTTATCAGCCTTGACGATCTTGTAAGGCACCATCTTGATGTCTTTTTGCACAACCCGGTCATCGAACTGACGACCAATCAATCGCTTGATTGCAAACAAGGTGTTGTTCGGATTGGTAACCGACTGACGTTTGGCCGGCTGGCCAACCAGTGTTTCCTTATCACCGGTATACGCCACAATAGAAGGAGTAGTGCGATCGCCTTCTGCGTTCTCGATAACCTTTGCTTTACCACCGTCCATTACAGCAACGCAGGAATTCGTGGTCCCCAGGTCTATGCCTATAATTTTACCCATTTTCAATTTCTCCGATTTTCAGTCTGCGATGCGGTAGTCAGTTAATGTGAACTACCGTCGCTGTTTAAAACTTTATCCCGCTCCTGAAACCCTCTTCTTCAGAAGCCAAATTTCTGTAATTCTCCAATTAACCCTGAATATTGGCCCTAACAGGCTGATTTCAAGGCTACCAACTCCATGATTTGTGGCTATTCAGCTGCTTATTTACTAACAATAACCATTGCCGGCCGGATCACTCTGCCATGCAGTAGATAACCCTTCTGCATCACCATAGTCACGGAATTGGGTTCCGCGTTCGGATTTTCCTGGGTAGATATTGCCTGATGCAGCAGGGGATCAAATGGCTCACCCAGGGGATCAACGACTTCTATGCTGAATTTCGTGAAACAGTCCACCAGACTCTTCAAGGTGAGATCCACTCCTTCGCGAATCGCTTTCACCTTGTCATAACCGCTGCTGCCCTGAGCTTCTTCAGCTTCATCAAGCATTGCTGATTCCAGTGCTCGCTCAAGATTATCGATTACCCCAAGCAGCTCCGTGACAAATCGCTCCTGCCCGAATTTATGGGCCTTCTCAATATCCTGTTCCGTGCGCCGACGCAGATTCTGCATCTCTGCCTGAACCCTTAATACGTCGTCCTGATGTTTGCGAACGGCGTCCTCGGCTTCATCCAGGCGTTTCAGTACGTCATCCAGGCCCAGGCTGCCCTCTTCATCAAGCGGGGACAATTCGGGATGGTCATGCTCATCATCCACCAGAATCTCAAAAGTTTTCTTTTCAGACTTTGAGTCTTCGGCTTTTGTCTGCCCGGAGGGCCCGTTTCCAGAAGATTTTATATCGCTCATTAAGCTACCTGCTGTTGCAATTAAGGCTTGTTGCCCGCTCTGTCTGGATGTGAGGTAAATCAGGCCTGTTTTGTTGCAGCCTATATGGGGACAAACCGGGCTGTTTCAAGCGGATTATAGAGCTTTTGTCGCAGAATTTTTCCTTCTGATTATCCTTATAACAACGCAGCGCAATTATCTTTGAAGAATCCTTCCCAATCAGCGACGTAGGCTCATATACTTCCGACCCATGCTTAGCCAATTAACCATCCGAGATTACGCTATCGTTGATGTCCTAGATATGGATTTCAAGGCAGGGATGTCGGTACTGACCGGTGAAACCGGAGCCGGAAAATCCATTATCCTTGGGGCTTTGGGGCTCACCCTGGGTGACCGTGCCGATAAATCCGTGGTACGCACCGGCAGTAAGCGCACAGAAATAGGCGCTGAATTTGATCTGACTGACAACCCGCAAGCCAGACAATGGCTGTTATCCCATGACCTGACAGACTCTGCGGCTGCTACCCAGTGCTGCCTGCTACGCCGCCTGGTTAATGCAGATGGCCGCTCAAAATCCTATATCAATGGATCGCCGGTGACGCTGGGCAACCTTGCCGAACTGGGGGATATGCTGATGGATATTCACAGCCAGCATGAACACCAGTCTCTGCTACGCAGGGCGACTCATCAGCGGCAATTGGACGAATTTGGTGTAAAGAAAGCGTTGTTGGCCGGGGTGCAGCAATGCTGGCAGGCGTGGCAGCACAATCAACAGAAGATCAGCCACCTCAGCGATGAATCTGATGAACTGGCAGCTCAAATCCAACTGGTAGGCTACCAGGTGACGGAACTGGATGAACTGGCGCCAGAAGCCGATGAAAGTGAGAAGCTGGAGAAAGAATTTCAACAGCTGGATAGCGCGGACAGTACCGGGGCTACCTTGCAACAGGCTCTGTTAATTTGTCGAGATAACGAAAATCACAGTATCAGCCAGGCCATCAGTCAGACTCAGGCACTTCTGGCAAGCCTGCCTGCCAACGACTCGCAATTAAACGCCATCAAGGACCTGTTAAATACAGCGGCCATCCAGATAGATGAAGCCGTTGCCGAATTACAACAGGGCCTGGATCGAGTCGAGATCAACCCACAACGACTGGAGTGGGTGAATAGTCGCCTTGCCGACCTGCACCGGGTCGCGCGCAAGCACAAAATAAAGCCGTCCGAGCTGTATCAATTACACCAGGGGCTTAAGCAACAATTCGAGGGTTATCAGAAATCCGATCTTGCCCTGGAGCAGCTACAGCAGCGAGACACACAGCTTCGAGGCCAATACAGTGAGCTGGCCAGCAAGCTGAGCCGGCAACGAAAACAAGCTGCACAGAAACTCTCGGTTCAAATCAACAGACAGTTAGCTGACCTGGGAATGGCTGATGCCTGCCTTGACGTTGAACTCACACCCTCTTCAAGCACCAGCCCCTGCGCTCAGGGCATGGAAACTGTCGAATTCCTGGTGAGCACCAACCCTGGGCAGGAACCCAGACCACTGGTTAAAATTGCCTCAGGCGGGGAGTTGTCCCGCATCAGCCTAGCGATACAGGTAATAACAGCGCAAACTTCCAGCACGCCTGCCCTGGTCTTCGATGAAGTGGATGTTGGTATTGGTGGAGGTGTAGCCAAGGCCGTGGGTAAGCTGTTGCGACAACTGGGAGAGCACACCCAGATCCTCTGTGTAACACACCAGGCACAGGTAGCCAGTCAGGGCCATCAGCACTACTTCATCAGTAAACAAAACACGGGCAAAACCACCAACACCCGAATTTCCGAATTGAGTGAAGAAGAAAAGGTCCGGGAAGTGGCAAGAATGCTCGGCGGCGAAGAAATAACCAATGAGTTACTGGCCCATGCGGAACAAATGGTGGCCAGCGCGTAAAGAATGCGTTGTCAGGCAAGTAGACGGTTACTCGGCCTCTTTCTGGCAGCTTTTACAGATTCCGTATATGTACAGCGAATGATCGGTAATCTCGAACTCCAGATTTTCGGCAATCTGTTCCTGCTGCTGCTCAATTACCTCATCAAAAAACTCTTCCACCTTGCCACACTTGGTGCAGACGATATGGTCATGATGATGAATTGAATTGAGTTCAAATACCGAGTGCCCACCCTCAAAATGGTGTCGCATCACCAGGCCGGCGGCTTCAAACTGGGTCAGCACGCGGTACACTGTGGCCAGGCCGACATCCTCATCTGCCCCGATCAGTGCCTTGTAAACATCTTCTGCACTGAAATGCTTGGCTTCAGAGCCTTCCAGTATCTGGAGAATTTTTACGCGTGGCAGTGTTACCTTGAGCCCTGCATCACGCAGTTCCTGATTTCCGGTAGTCATTACACTCTCTCTTAACGTTGCAGGCGTTTCCCCGAGCGATTTGTTGCTGTATTATGCCGCGTTAACATTCCAGATGAAAGTTTGCCCGGCCCAATACTGTCTTATTTCAACATGAAAACATTCGCATTGCCTAACACCAGAATCCTGTTGCTCCTGAGCTGCCTGCTGATGCTATCGGCCTGTGGCGGCAGACTGTTCCAGTTTCCAGGGGTCTATAAGATCGCGATCCCCCAGGGCAATATCATCACCCAGGATATGGTTGACCAGTTACGCCCCGGCATGACCAAACGTCAGGTGGTGTTTGTCATGGGGACACCGCTGGTGGCAGATCCTTTTCACCAGGATCGCTGGGACTATGTATACAACTACCAACCCGGTGGCGGAGAACGGGTGGGGGAGCATGTTACGGTGTTATTCGAAAACGATCAGTTAATTCAAATCATCGGTGACTATCAACCGAATCCGGATGCAGCTAACTAGCTGGCGGTTGTCTTAACCACCAGTGCCTCGGCAAATTTTCCCAACTCCTTGAGACCCACCACATCCTGGGAAACCAGGAACAAATCCTGCCTCGGAATTTTGGGTAATGCCTTACTCAGCAGTTCCAGGTGTTTTGCTTCCTGAGCCTTGCGCTCATCCATGAATTCACTCTCCCCTTCGGGCATACGCTTATTGACAATCAACGCGCCCACGTTAACCCCGGTTCGCCTCAATTGTTGTTCCAGTTCAATAGTTTCCAGTACCGGCAGGCGCTCTGCCGCCAACACAATAATGAAAGAGGTGTTGTCCTTATCAATGAGGGCATCCCGCAATTCAGAGAAGCGTTTACGTCGACGCAACAGTATCTGACGGATGCGGCTTTCCCGCTGCGCTTCCGGGGCTTCCTTAAAATACTTTCCACCCAGGTCTTGGTCAGAGTCCTTGCTCATGCCAGCCACAACTGCCGCAAATTTATCCGCCTTGTCGCGTCGTTTGATTAATCCTTCGGTCCAGGCTGACATCATTTCCGGCAATGCCATCAACCGTGCCGTATGCCCGGAAGGTGCCGTGTCGAACACAATCAGATCGTAGTCCGTCAATCCCGTTTCAACCACTTCGGCAATCTTTTCCAGAATGGCGGCTTCCTGCATGCCAGGCGCATCCCGCGACAAGGCCATATGTTTGTCTACTTCGCTGCGCAGTTCCATCGGCATTAAGCGGTGCAGTGCCGAGGTCACTTCGTCCACATGTTGATTGACGGTTTGTTCCGGGTCCAGCTCCAGACCGTCCAGGCCAGCGACAAGCTTAACCGGCTTTGCTCCAATCTTGCGATCAAATAGATGCCCCAGGTTATGTGCCGGATCGGTGGAAACCAGCAATACTTTCTTGCCTTCATTGGCCATGGCCAGAGCGGTGGCTGCCGATACGGTGGTCTTGCCCACCCCGCCCTTGCCACCAAAAAAAAGTATTTTTCGCCCGCGGGCTAACTCTAACAACAATGCACGTGATCCAGGGGTGAGCGCTCCATTCCCATACGAACGTGCCAATCATGGAAACGATCATATATTACCGGCAATAACTCCATGGTGTAGTAGGCGGCGGGATTTGGAATTCCCAGAGCTTCCGCAAACACCAGCAACATGAACAGGTCATCTTCATCCCGCTGGGCACGGGCGAAGGTACGGCGGTATGGCGCCACATAGAATTCGTAAAGATTGTCATTAATACGCTCTAACAGACCTTTGTGGCCGCTTGAATCGTTTGGGTCGCTCATTGGCTTATCCTGCTACTTCTGAGACCAGTCTATTCTCTGCAACTGAATCGATCAATGGCCAGACTTGTTTTTGTCCGCGGCAGCTTTCTTGCTGGCCCTGGCAACCCGTGCTGCTTTCGGGTCTATCAGCAACGGCCGATATATTTCCACCCGGTCCCTGGCCTGTAATACATATTCATCCGGCAATGGATAATCTTTACCATTCAACTGGCTGGAAAAAATGCCCATGGAATCCTTGTTCAGATCAATGGCCGGAAATTCATCCGTGATACCTGAACGAACAACCGCCTCAAGAGCCGTGGTTCCGGGGCTTACTTCAAGCTCAACAATCAACTGCTTTTCCGGTGTGGCGTAAGCTACTTCAACGGGGATCAAGTCAGCCATATCAACAGGGTTGCACCGTTTCCAGGTTAGTGAAGTCAAATACGCCTTTGGCCATGGATGGCTTCCAGCAAAAGTCTTTTTTCTTTATTTCCTTACGCCCCATAAACAAGATGCGCCCGCTTTACCAGCGCATCCACCAGGTTATTGGCGGAGGAGGAAAACATTTTATTCAAGGTTAAGTCCATCAATGCGTTGGAAAATTCAAACTCCATTTCCAGGGAAACCTTGCAAGCTTCTTCGGTTAATGAATTAAAGCGCCAGGTAGCATTGAATACACTGAATGTTCCTTTTACCAGTTCCATGCTCATTTCCACCCCTGGTGTAAGCACATTGCGTGTGGTAAATGTTCGGCTTATACCCGCCTTGGACAGAGTAAGTTCACCCACCAGTTCATCCTTGCTCGCGGAAATAATCCTGGCCGCCGTACAACCTTGCATGAACAGGGGATAATTTTCGATATCATTCACCAGCTCAAACATCTGTTGGGCAGAGTAGCTAACCAGGGCGCTGCGATCTATTCGGGTCATCTAATTAGTATGGGGATTTTTAAATCCCAAACAAGTTCACTGCAAAATATTTGGTCGCCACCGTATTCACAAATACCAGCAATAGTATCGCTGGAATAATGGTGCCAAGGGAAACACTGACATATTTTTCCAGCCGCGAGCCAACGTAGGACTTGTCTCCCACTGCCAATTCAGCAGACAGTCCACCCATCTTCCAGCGGTAAGAGCAGAAGATACACACAGTAAACCCGACAAAAGGAAGAATAGTTTCGTAAAACACGTCAGAAATTACATCAAACAGTGATTTAACCCCACCACCGTAACTGGTAAAACTGGTCAGGGGTTCGACCATGCCCAGTGACATGACCGCAGGTATAACAATCACAGCCAGCAGAGAAGCCTGCACATACACAGCTCGCTTACGTGTCATTTCCCATTCGTCCACCAGATAGGCGATAGGAATTTCGATAATGGACACCAGTGATGTCAGTGCGGCAAAAAATACCAAAGCAAAAAAAGCCGTGGCGAAATTACTTGCCCCCACGTAGCCTACAGCCCCCTGCATGGACAGGAATATCTGCGGTAAAAAGTTGAATATCAAACCAACGCTGCTGGTGGACAGATCATCAGGATTAATATTGGGATCAAATGCAAAAATCGCCGGTAATAGCATCAAACCTGCAAAGAAGGCGATGGACGTATCAGCTACTGCCACCATACGCGTTGACTGGGGAATATTATCGTCCTTGTTAAAGTAGGAACCGTAGGTAATCAAAATACCCATGCCCAGCGACAGGGAGAAAAACGCATGGTTAAGGGCCGCGTTTATCACCGATCCATTAATCTTGCTGAAATCCGGTATCAGGTAGAAGGCAATTCCGGCCCCGGCATTGTCCAGAGTCTTCACAAACAGCACCAGTGCCAGCAACATGACGGCCAGGGTGGGCATCAATATTCTTGCCAGCCGCTCGATGCCATGGCGTACACCACCCATAAGAATGAAAAAGACCAGTGCAAGTAAAACCACCAGGTATATAAACAGGGAGGGGGAAGCCGTCACTTCACCGAATGCGCTGGACTGGCTCAGAAAGTCCAGGTTGCCGGTAGCGGCATAGACAAGGTAAACAAGTATCCAGACGGTAATCACACTGTAGAACACCGCAATCATAAACGGTGTCAAAATCGCCAGCTTGCCAGCCCAGTTCCAGATACCTTTGCTTCCGGCCATCATGGAAAAAGCGCCAACCGGGTTACGCTGACTTTTTCGGCCCATGGCTATTTCTGAAAGCATCACCGGATAACAGACAAGAGCCACGAAACCGATGTAAATAAACAGGAAAGCGGCACCCCCATTTTTCGACGCCATTACCGGGAAAGCCACCAGGTTGCCCAGGCCCACGGCAGACCCTGCGGCAGCGAGAACAAACCCAAGTCTCGAACTAAACTGACCGCGATCTTCAACCATACAAACTCCTTAAATATCAGCCCATTAGACTGTTGTTATCGGCAGATATCACAGCGATTCTACAAGCGAAAAGAGCTTGAGTATGCGGTATGCCCGAGGAAATTCAAAGTTCAATATTGAGAAATCAAAACTACAGCGAACCAGGCTAATGATTACTGGTTTAGCACGGGTCAAATTACTTTCACGCTGGCGTTACCGTTAAAGGTAGGGTAATTTACCCGGCCTTTGCTGCCGGGAAATTTTGATAACCGGCGACATACAAAGCAAGCAACGCTTTGAACTTTTATCAAACACGTTTAACCTGAAACCCATGGCCAAAAAACCCAAAATTTCAGACAACACTATAGTCGTCAACAAGAAGGCGCGGCACGATTACTTCATCGAAGATACTTTCGAGGCCGGTATCGCACTGCAAGGTTGGGAAGCAAAATCACTGCGCCTGAAAAAAGTGCAATTGGTGGACACCTATGTGTTGATAAAAGATGGTGAGGCCTGGTTACTGGGTTGTCGTATTACGCCACTGGATACCGCCAGCACTCACAGTATTTGCGAGCCCGATCGCACACGAAAATTATTGCTGCACAAAAAACAATTGGCCAGGCTGTTCGCTGCCACAGAACAGAAAGGACACACCTGTATCTGTACCAAGATGTACTGGAAAGGCCATCTGGTGAAAGTGCAGATCGCGCTGGCCAAGGGCAAACAGAGCCACGACAAACGTGCCACTATCAAGGACCGTGAGTGGAATATTGATAAACAGCGAGTGGTGCGGCACCACAACCGATAAACAATCAACACCGCCCTCGTGCAAGATTTTGTGTGACCCCGCAGGCTGCTAACGTTTGCCTTACTTTATTTTGACCCAGCTAGTTAACCGACAGATCTCCACCTGTTTCCACCTCAAACAGTTCGCGCAATATTCCGCGCCACTGATCATACTGTTCTTCTACTGATCCACTCAGACCATGCACCTGTCGATTCAGCTCCAGTATCGCCGGAGCAATCTCGTTGTTAAAACCCTGGGCCAGCGCGGCAAATTCCTGCTCGTATATCTTGGCCCACTTGTAACGATTGTAACGCTGACTCATGGCCAGAAAATTGCTACGGCCATAGTTACCACCCTGTGCCGATAAGGAATTTCTTTCCCTTATATCCACAATCTGTTCCCGCGAATACTTGCGCCAGAGGTTATACAGCGGCCGCATCTCCTCATAAAGTGAAGCATAGTAGTCATCCACTGTGTCGATAAAAACATAGTGACGCCGCTTGATATCAGCGACCCGATCAGTCATGGGATCGTCTTCTGCCAGAAGAGCTTTCGCTGTCAGTAATCCATTGTCGTCCTCTTGAAGAGTGCGACTGAATGTCTCCGGTGACAGGTCTCTGGCGTAACGTAGCAGTGACACCTGCTTTATCGTGTTCTGCTGCGGCGCAGCTAATGCCCTCTTTACTGCCAACAGATCATTGGCTATTTGAGCGTACAGGTCCTGAAACGGATCCGCCGATTCCACCACTGTCGAATACCGGCCGGCCCCCGCCGAAACGGTATTGGGGAAATCCTCGGCACCGGTTATATCGGCATAGGTATTGGCAAGCCAGGTTTTACCGGTGCTGTCACGGGCGGTCACATACAAAACCAGGTTAACGCCGTCGGATCTGAGAATAGTGCCATACACCTCTAGATCAAGGGATGGATCAGGCTCGGGCAGAACCCGCACTGCACCCCACTGGTTTGATTGCACCAGGGTATTGCGCAACACGTAGGGAAGATAATGCGTTTCCTTTTCCCGGATCTCGGTATCCAGCCATTCACTTAATTGCGCGCTGGCTTCATCAACCGGCGCCGCATCGAAAATAATAATTCCGACATCCAGCAACCTCCGGGGTGCGGTATCTGATGCCGATTGCTCCAGCGCTACAGAACCAACCAGGCTGGGCTGTTGAACTTCCTCCGTCTCTGGCGGAGTCTGGGCACAGGATGCAAGTACAACTGCCATGATCACCATCACAGAGGGCCTAATTCGAATCCTGGATCTCTCTCTGCTAATCATTTGGCAAGCCCCCCAGCCTGCAGCTATTACCGCGACTGATGGTCTGGGTGCAATTGTAGTTTTCTTCCGGTGCATCATAACGCTGGAAAAACTGCCGCAGGGTAAAAGGAACAGAACCGCCACTGGAAAGGGTGGTCGCCATGTTTAATTGCTCGCGATCTTCCGAGATGATAAATCGATGTTCTAT
>JAESQX010000214.1 GCA_016764875.1 Gammaproteobacteria bacterium | reverse complement strand
CAACGCTTCGTCAGAAGATTCCCAGTTTAACCCATACCGTCAACTCCAGTTTGGGATAAATCAATATCAACGACCAGATTGCCTAACTGAGCAGAGCTGATACGAATTGTATTGATAACTTTTAACCTCTTCTGTTCTAATTCAAGGTCAACAACCACCCCTGCAACACAGGAGTTGAACATGTCCTTCAAACGAAAATTCTATCAAATCTTCAGTGCCGGTTTAATTTGCTTGTCTCCCGCATTATCTCAGGCTGACATCTGGAATGACGTCGAAAGAGGCTATGCTCAAAATGGAGATGTGAAGATACATTACGCCACTATAGGCGAAGGTCCTTTGGTTGTTATGATTCACGGTTTTCCGGATTTCTGGTATAGCTGGCGTCACCAGATGGAAGGTCTCAAAGACGATTTCAAAGTCGTGGCTATTGACCAGCGGGGTTACAACCGAAGTGATCAACCTGCGGGGCAGGAAAATTACAATATGCGCCATCTGGTGAATGATGTTGCGGCAGTGATACGACATTTCGGCGAAGAGAAAGCCATAATTGTCGGACATGACTGGGGCGGAATAGTTTCCTGGCAATTCGCCTTTGCCATGCCGGAAATGGTGGATAAACTGATTATACTGAACCTACCCCACCCCAACGGCCTGGCACGGGAGCTAACAACCAACGCAGAACAACAAACCAACAGTGCCTACGCGCGGGCCTTTATAGCCGGATCTCCCGCGGACCCGGACATTTTCTTCGGCGGCCCGATGAATGCACAAAGCCTGTCTGGCTGGGTAAGCGATCCTGCCGCCAGGGAGCATTATATCGAAGCTTTTGAAAGATCCAGTTTTGATGCCATGCTTGCCTACTACAAACAGAATTATCCGCAGCCCAACGCTAACAACCCACCTCCTCTGGCACCACAGCTGAACATGCCAGTCCTAGTATTTCATGGCCTACTCGATACCGCGTTACACTCGGACGGTCTTAATAACACCTGGGACTGGATCGATGCGGATACCACCATTGTTACGGCTCCTGACGCCAGTCACTTTGTGCAGCAGGACGCTGCAGAACTGGTTACCAGCACCATAAAGTGGTGGCTAATCGCTCGAACTGTAACTCAATAGCAAATATTCAACGCTGCACACTCTCCATCAGTTTATGGCGATGGTGGCGTTGCGTCAGGAAGTAGCCAAAGCGGGTGCAGAGAATAGACTATATCTATCCTTCCCGGTTGCTTTCACTGCGGGATAGACGTTGTCACCACCGGTCCCATGCCCATAATTTGTACCGTTACTTCTTCGTCTTTGGCCATGTCGTAGTGGTGTCCGTTGGGAGGCTCATAAATAAACGTTCCCGCCTCCACCCGACGCATGTTTTCAGGATCGTAAACATCGGAGTCCGGGCCCGTGGATACCCACCAGGTGCCCTTAAGAACGGTAATGTAGCGAGCGGTGCTGTGAAAATGGGGACGACTTCCCCGCCCGGGGGCAAAAGTGATCTGAATTACATAGAGCCCTGGCTTCTTGGGATCACCGTAAATAACTGTACTGCGACTGCCTTCGGCAGGTAATAAATCGGCTGGCGCAGCGATCATAAACCCGTGCTCATCCGGCTCCACAACCTGTGCTGACACTGACTGCAGGTCAATAACCATTAGGGCAAGCAAACAACCGAACCAGGTCACAAATTGTTTATGTATCATATTTTTCCCTCAGTTTAATCCAGACTCTTAACTCGATTTTAAATAATATTTATTCCAGAACAAAAACGGCACTATTCCTTCAAAGCAAAAACCCACAACGATGCCCCACTCGGTGGATTGGCAATTCCTGTAGTGCGCTCCATGCCGTTACCGTGGGGACCGCCGGAATTAGTGGCGACAGCAATATACTGCTTACCATCTACCCGGTAGGTAATTGGATAGGAACTGGGCGCATTATCCAGCCTCTGTTGCCACAGTACTTCACCATTGGCCTGGTCAACGGCCTTGAACCAACGATCAATGGATCCGCTAAACAGCAAGCCCCCATCGGTGGTGAGATTGCCGCTGGCCGGAGGTGCAAACTGACGTTGCGTCCACACCACTTCCCCGGACTCAAGGTCTACCGCTCTGAGCATTCCCCACAGTCCGTCCTGCTCAGGGTCAGGGTACTTCTGCCAGCGCTCGCCAGTTAAATTATTCACACAGGTATCCTGCATGGGAATGTATAAAATACCTGATCCGGGATTATAGGACGTGGATTGCATATTTCGCGCCCCCAGAGCATCGGGGCAGGCACCAGGCAGGGAAAGGCCTGCCAATACCTGTCCAGGCTGTGGAACAGCGGCAGGGTTGAGAGTCTTGGCCCCGGTACGCGGGTCTATTTCCAGCACCACATTCTGCATATCCATATCGAGAGAAAACAGGTATTCGCCGGTGGCCGCATCCAGCACCTCGAAGATGGCTTGTTTGCCTGCTGTCACGATTACCTTTCTATTTACACCGTTTATAGGTAATTCGATAATTTGCCGTTCGAAAGCCCAGTCATGATCAAGCTGATCATTGCGCATGTGCTGATAGTGCCAGATCAGTTCGCCGGTGTCGGGGTTCAAGGCAATGGTGGAATTTGTATACAGAGCATCGCTCGTTACCCCGGGGATATTTACCGGCACTCTCATCAGGTTTGTGTTATAGGTGGGGGCGGGACCGAAATAGAGCAAGTTCAAATCAGCATCGTAACTGCCAGGAGTCCACACAGACCCCCCTGTTCGCTCCGTTGCTGACAATCCGTTCCAGCTATTGCCACCAATATCTCCTGGTCGTGCCACGGTGTAGAAGCGCCAGGCTTCTTCACCGGTTTCCAGATCCACGGCAACAATAAAGTTACCCCCTGCTACCGCAACCTGCCCGGTGAGCCCAATAATAGCCTTGCCATTAACAATTATTGGGGCGGATTTGAATTTGTGATCAGTTTCATCACCTACGTCAACCTCATGGTCCCAAATCAGCTTGCCGGTCTTAGCATCCAGTGCCAACAAGTGAACATCAGAGGTGGGAACGATAATTTTATCTTCATAAATCGCAACCCCTTTTTTTGCGTTCAGCGGTGCATCGGTAACCAATTCACGCTGGAAGCTCCACAAAAGATCCCCGCTCGCTGCATCTATCGCTTGCACCACATCACCAAAACTATAGGCAAATAACACACCATCATGAACCAGCGGTGTCATCATATTGGCCCCGGGGGGCAGCGACCAGGTCCAGGCAATTTCGAGCTCATCTACATTAGCCCGGTTAATTTGATCCAGCGGGCTATGCCCGAGGTTTTCATGGGTACGGCGCCATATCAGCCAATCATCCTTCGGCGGGTTTAAGAGCATGGCGTTGGTAACCGGCGTAAGGTCATTCAGGCGGCTTATGGGTACCAGAGGCCCATTGGTACTATAGCCAGGAATAGCCGGTGAGAAGCGGCTATTAACCAGTTCTTGCGCGGGAATTAGGAGATCTCCAAGGGCGGCCAATTGTTCCGGTAGTGCGGTGGCGCCGGCATCAACGCCATTTTGTTGCAGCAAGTAGGCCAATATTTGACTATATGCCAGCTGGCCAAGCCCCCCGGCCACAGTTGGCGGCATGCGCTGCAGATTGGCGGCTAATTCGGTAACTGGTTTATCGCCCCAGCGCCGGCTGAAATAATTGCCACTGAGACTCGGCGCAAGCTCGAAACCTTCCAAGCGGTAACCATGGCAAGAGGCGCATTGTTCAGTGTACAACTGATCACCCTGGCTGGCCTGCTCTGCGGTGAATGTTGCAAAGGACTGCCCGTCTTGCTGGGCCTGAACCGGCATAACCAGAAGCAGTAAACAGCAATTGACGATTAGATAGAAAAGCGGTCGATTCAGTATTCCATTGTGGTTATTGTTATAGGTCATAGTCGGGCCTCTGTTCAGATTAGCGCTTCAACTCTGAATATTTTAAAACAGTATTTTGATTGCCTCGGCGGTTTCATTAATCAAGAGGGGGATAGAATTCCCCTAATTTCACCATGATGCCGGAGCCCTGCAGTTCCTCAGCCAGACGTTCCAGGGATTGTGCGACACTCAATCCATCTGGTAGCTGTGCTGTTCCCTCAAAATCCGGATTCCGCAATTTGCGGGTATAAACCTGAT
>JAESQX010000213.1 GCA_016764875.1 Gammaproteobacteria bacterium | reverse complement strand
GGCACCGCATTAAAAACGTAAAAAAGGGGCCAGAGTCAATAATCAGTAGTTTTGGTGAATTATTGGCTGGCGGCATTCCCCAGCTTCTAAACTACTGATTATTGACTCTGACCCCTAATCCCTACTATCTAAGGTGAATCCGAGTAATATTATCTACCACTCTTGCTCCTAAATCGCCATTGCCATTGGCCGAGAGAGATTGCATATAGGCACTAAACTCAGGGTTTGGTGTGTCCCGAAATTTTCCCCACGCCTCCCAGTTTTCGAATTGTGTAATGTAATACATCCTGTTTGGAGGGCCTCGCCAAATTGTCACATTCGCGCCAGCTTTTTCGTGAATAGGCTTGGCACCCAAACCACCGTCTAATAAAGCTCGCATTGTCCCTGTGGTGGTTTCCCAAACAGTGACCTGAGAAATTCCAACAGGTCTGCCGGGAATTCCTGGCGCCACTTGACTTAGCTGTAAATTATCGATCTGGGTTGTCGCTGGTGCCACGCCTCTTTTGTTTTGAAAACGCTGAAAAATCGCGTTCCCCGGCAGAGACTGGTTGAACTTACCAAAGGCTTCCCAGTTATCAGAAATCACGGCGTAACGAAAGATCCCTTTGAGATCGACAGTTATGCCTATCCGTGCCCCCATCGCTTCCTGTATGGATTTGGCCTCGCGGACATAGCTTCCGGCAAGTGAGCTCTTACCTGGAAGAGGTTGATATACATTGACCGAAGCCACTTGTGCCATAGAGAAGGAAGAGAAAATTAGTAAAATTACTGCAATAGTGATTTTTCGCATATTCATGCTCCTGTTATTAATATTGTTAACTTCAATATTGAGCGTACATTCAAGAATAACAAACTGCCCCTTGAATTAGATCGAGTATAGCTATCCCGTCAACCTGACTGCAAGGGTTATGTACTTCACGTTATAGAATAATCAGGCATTATGCTGCCAAGACAGAGTATAGCCAGGTAGTTTTACTGCAACTCTGGAGTTTAATATACTCAACACCCATTACAGGTTCTCTCCGGGAGACAGCAATGTACAAAAAAACCAAAATCGCGCTGATCTCAATATTTATTTCGCTATTACTAAGTGCTGGGCCTGGCAGTTGGGGGCAAAGCATAGACAACGACAGTATTGGCATATTGGTCAGTCGTCTGACACTGGAGAATTACAAGAACACCATAAAAGGCCTTGCTCAATTTGGTGATCGCAGGCAGGGAACCCAGCGTAACGCCGACGCTGTTGATTGGATCGAAGCGCAATTACAGGCCGTGGGATGTGAAAATACGCAGCGACTCACTTATCTGTTTGATCCGCCGCCGCGACCACCGAGGGTTCGATCAGCACTCCCAGTTAATCAAGATCTAAGCACAGCAACCGGTGGCGAAGTAGGCCGTAATGGCAGTGGCCCTGGAGGCTCTTCAATATTTGGCTATCGAGTGGGAACCGCTGCAAACAGCAACCTCGAAGCTCAGCCAGACGCTCGTATTCGTGAGCTGAACACGGAACAACCTGTTAACGGCGAGCGGCAAGAAGTTTACTGCACCAAGATCGGCCGTGTTCATCCTGATCAGATGTACATTGTCAGCGCCCATATGGACGGCAGGGGCGTCAACGAAGCTGTTGATGATGATGCTTCGGGAACCGCTCTGGTCATGGAACTGGCGAGAATATTTAACGCACCCGGAGTAGAAACGCAGCGCTCCATTCGTTTCGTACTATGGAATAATGAAGAGACCGGTTTAAGGGGTTCTCGTGCCTACATTGATCAGCGCCATAGTTTACAGGGAATCGAAAATCCGCCTGGCTCGGGGCAATATCCAGAACCACACTGGCTTGGCATGATTCAGCATGACATGATGCTGTGGGATCACGGCGCACCGCGAGCCGATGGTAGTGTGAGCGACAGGCAGCGACCGGAAGCAGATATTAATATTGAATTTCAGGGGGTGTCAGATCTTGCGGAAGAGTCCATGGCCCTGGCGTTCGTATTTAAAGCGGCCGCCGACGCCTATAACACCGACTATCCCGCAACCGTCGGCCCCCATATGACTAATACCGATTCGACGCCGTTTATGAACCTGGTGCCGTCCATTAGCTTGCGTGAGAACGAGCGCGGGGCCCACACTGGCGCAGGCTGGAATCCGAGCTGGCATACCCCGCTTGATGTGTGGACTACTTTTTCCG
The DNA here is from genome assembly GCA_016764875.1 of Gammaproteobacteria bacterium. Lineage (GTDB taxonomy): Bacteria > Pseudomonadota > Gammaproteobacteria > Pseudomonadales > Pseudohongiellaceae > NORP240. The sequence goes on along the minus strand of JAESQX010000213.1, from coordinate 7,431 downwards.
ACAAAGATTTTCGTTTGGGTCTGAATGCGGCGCAAACCACACTAGCCGCCGTTGCCCGGCTAACTGGAACCACACTTTCTGAGTAAATATCTAAAAACGGGATCAGAGTAAATAGTAAGTAGTTTCGAAGCGGGGGAATGCGGTCGGCCAATGATCCTTCAAATCTACGGACTGTTTACTTTGACCTCATTTCTTGAAATTACTGTATATTTACTCTGCCCCAATTTTTTATTCCCCATTTCTTAATAGGTTGAATCCGGGTTTATGAAATATTCACGACATAATTGGATGGCAGTGTCCAGCCTGCTTCTCATTACTTTGTTGCTGAGCAATCAGCTACTGGCACAAGCGCGCTTCTATCCTACCGCCCGCAGCGGCGGCAATTATATGCACAACTTTTATTTCCCGCCGTCCCCAAGCGCGACCCCGTGGGCACCGGCCTGGTCGCCGGATGGGGAATGGATTGCGGTAGCCATGCAGGGTTCAATCTGGAAAGTTGATCCGGACAATGGCGCCGCTTATGAACTAACTTACAACAGCGCCTATCACTCGTCCCCCGGTTGGTCTCCCGACGGACGCTGGATTATTTACACCGCAGACTATGACCACCAACGCATTCAACTCGAGATACTCGATACCCAGACCGGGCTGACCAGCAAGCTTACCGACGATCAGGCGGTTTATACCGATCCGGTTTTTTCCCCCGATGGCAGCCGGGTGGCTTATGTTTCCACCAACCCCAATGGTTATTTTAATGTTTATGTGCGTGCTATAGAAAATGGACAGTGGGTTGGCGAGCCAGTGGCTGTCAGTCGAGATAACGACTATGGTCGAAGTCGGCTGTATTTTGGAAATTGGGATATGAACATAACCCCATCCTGGTTTCCTGATGGGAATGAGCTGTTACTGGTTTCGAATCGTGATGTACCGCTAGGCTCCGGCAACGTGTTGCGGGTTCCTGCAATCGAGGATGGTATTTCGAAGGCCGTTACGGTGCTATCAGAACAAACCCTTTATCGCACCAGGCCCGATGTTTCCATTGATGGTAAGCGCTTCGTGTATGCCTCAACCAGCGGGTCGGCAGACCAATATAATAATCTTTACGTTCAACCTACGGTGGGTGGTCATCCTTACAAAATAACATTCTTCCAACATGACGCCTTCCATCCGCGTTGGTCACCTGACGGCGAATGGATAGCATTCATATCCAATGAGTCTGGCCTGTCGCAATTGATGTTGCTGGAGACCTATGGAGGTAAATTGGTACCGCTGGCTATTTCTAAGCAGCACTGGTTAAGGCCCACAGGCACTCTGGCGGTTAAAGTTCTGGATGCGCAAATGGGTGAGGCAACTCACAATCGCGTGCATTTAACCGCCGCCGATGGGAAATTTTATACGCCGAATAATGCCTACGCGCGTGCCGGTTCGAGGGGCGATTTAGTGTTTCATAATACCGGTGAGTTTCAGGTGACGTTGCCGGTGGGTCAGACTCAATTAAATTTTGTTAAGGGTTTTGAGTTTTTACCACAACAGGTCAACGTTGATATTGTCGAAGGTGAAGTCACCCGGCTCGATGTCGAGTTGAATCGAATGGCGGATATGGGAGCAAAGGGCTGGTTTAGCGCCTCCACCCATGTACACGCCAACTATGGTGGTAATCTGCACAACACCCTGGAAAATTTAATGATGATGTCTCGCGCCGAGGACCAGGACCTTGTTCTGGAACAAGTGGCCAATAAAGATAATAGGATTCTCGACTACCACTTCTTTGTGCCCGGCGGTGGTGCTCACCCACTTTCCACCGATGATCAGATTGTCGTGGTGGGCCAGGAATATCGACCGCCGTTCTATGGTCACGTGTTCATGTTTGGAATGCAGGATCATTTGATGTCTCCCTTTGTTACCGGTTATGAAGGCACCGCGATTGAGAGCCTCTATCCCAGCAATACTGACATGTTCATAAAGGCCAAAGCACAGGGCGCTGTTACCGGTTACGTGCATGCATTTGCCGGAGAGGACGATCCTTTGCAGGGTAGCCTGGGGGGAGGCAAAGGTTTTATGGTTGATGCGGCGTTGGGAACCACCGATGCTGTGGAATTGTCTGATGCCGGTCGTGCGGTATTTTTTCCGTTATACGCGGTGTGGAATAGTGGGCTGAAAGTGACCGCTACCGGTGGCGAAGATTCAATTAGCTCTCTGCACCGTAGCAAACTGGTGGGCTCGGTTCGTACCTACGTGTATACAGGCGATCAAGGCCTGGATATGCACGCCTGGTTTGATGGACTTAAACGCGGGCACGCCTTTGTCAGCTCGGGCCCGTTGCTGGAAATGGAAGTAGGCAGTGCCTTGCCGGGAGACACGGTGCAGCTCCCGGCGGAAGGAGCGACAGTCACAATAAGCGGGCATCTGCAATCCATTACACCCCTTAACGAAGTGTGGCTGGTTTGTAATGGAGACACCGTCAAAAAATTCCTCTTATCTTCCGATCGTCACAGCCTGGACCTGTCATTCGAGTTGAATATTGAGCGCAGTGGTTGGTGTCACCTGCGTACCGAAGGTGATGCACCGCAGCGATTCCCACTGGATGTGCGTTATGCGCAAGCCTATACCAATCCAGTCTGGTTTCAGGTTGGGGATGAAGCAATCCGAAATCCCGAAGCCACAGCCTACGCGATTCAGTGGATAGACAAGCTTGAGCAGATGGCAGATGCCTGGCCGGGGTGGCGTTCCGAAGCTGAAAAAGACCATGTTTTTTCTCAGTTTGAACAGGCCAGAGAGGTTTACCGAAGCAAGTTGAATTAAAGGCTGTAGTACAGGGCAAAGTACAGGCCAAAGCACAGGGGAGGGTGACCAGTAAATTATCCTTATGTTACGCTGTCAGCCATGAATAATACCTCGCTTAATCGTCGTGATTTTTTATACATGGGTGTTGCTGGCTTTGCCCTGTTTGCAAGTGGCTGCGGGGAAAAATCACATACTGTGCGTGCGAACGCGATTTCAAACGGGCCAATGGCCAGCTTACAGGACATTGGTCCACTTCTGCCTCCTGACGAAAATGCCATTATGCTTCCCCGGGGATTCAAGTCCCGCGTGGTGGCACGCTCTGGCGTACGCTCTGCAGCAAATTCCGACTATGTCTGGCATGGAGCACCGGATGGTGGTGCGTGCTTTGCCAGTGATGATGGCGGCTGGATTTATGTTTCCAATGCTGAACTCAGGAGCGAACAAGGAGGGGTCGGTGCATTGCGTTTTGACGCGAACGGGAATGTTATCGATAGTTATCCTATTCTGGAAGGAACGTCGGTAAATTGCGCCGGTGGAAAAACGCCATGGCAGACCTGGCTGTCCTGCGAAGAAACTGATCAGGGTCAGGTTTTTGAATGCGACCCTTTTGGTGACCGGCCAGCCATTGTTAGATCAGCGCTGGGGACCTTCGAACACGAGGCAGTTGCTGTTGATCCTCTGAATCAAATTCTTTACCTGACAGAAGATAAACCAGACGGTGGTTTTTATCGTTTTCGTCCCCACAACGATTTACCTGACCTATCATCCGGGACGCTTGAGGTTGCTCTACTCAAGCAGCAGGGTAAAACGAATTACCTGAGCTGGAAACAAATAACCGATCCTCTCGCTAGAGAAATTCCTGTTAGGAAACAGGTGCCTGATTATGCACCTTTCAATGGCGGTGAAGGTCTGGTTTACCAGGAAGGCAGGGTTTATTTTTCTACCAAAGGAGATAACCGAGTCTGGTGTTATAACGTAGCTAATAAGGAGATATTTGTCGTTTATGACGTTGCAACCTCGAAAAACCCGATCCTGAGCGGGGTGGATAATTTGAGTATCACACCTGCCGGCGATGTTCTGGTTGCGGAAGATAAGGGCAATATGCAAATAGTCTTGCTTACCTCTGATGACAAGGTAATACCCCTGATGCAAATAGTAGGGCATGAACGATCTGAAATAACGGGACCAGCATTTGATCCAGCCTTCAAACGACTTTATTTTAGTTCCCAGCGGGGCTCGGAAGGAGTTAATGGAAGCGGTATCACTTACGAAATAAGTGTGGTGTAAGCTCGCTATCTCTCGACCAGTGAAAACTTCACTTCCCTGACACCGGGAACTGCTCGCACGACGGCACCCAGACTTTGTTGGAGAGTCCCGGTAGTAGCCGGTGTTCTCAGGCCAGCACAGTCGTCACATGCCAGCGAACCGGAAATTGAAACGATCCCATCCTGTACTGCCACATTGATCTGTTGTGGGACACCTTCGGCACGCTCGACAGCGGATTCTATACGAAGCTTGAGTTGCTCATCAGTTGCCGCAGGAGTATTGCCTTGTTCAGTCGCCTGCCCGCAAGCCGCCACTGCAAATAACAATGCAACAAAAACGTAGAGATGTCTGGTGTTGAAATATTTCATCATGGACTGGGTTCCAGCGAATGCGACGGGTAAATTATTTCACTACCGGTAGCCTTGAACGCAGCCAGCAGAGTGTCTACTCTGATTCTGAACTCACCTTGCGACAGCCACTGAATGTCCAGTACTTTTAATGTATCCACGCCCTTGAGATCGGTCAGCAAACCTCGAAAAAAATCGTCGGGATCGATGCTTGTGATGGCTAGCGGAGGCTCCCCGGCCCACCATTCTTCGTCGTCAATGGTGCCAGCTTCTTCGGGCGCCTGATGGAAGCCGGAACACAATCCCTCATAGTGAACAAATAATTTTTCGCAGGAAAGTTCCGCAACCTGCTTGCCGGTGTCGGTTCGAAAACGAAGAAAATCACGTCGCTTCATTTTAGCAGCCCCACTGTTATGCCGAAGCCAGGGAAAGTAGTGCGTACTCCACGGCAGCGCTGGTCATGGTTACTTTGTGACCATTTTTAGCCAGTGGCTGGGCATCGGCTACGGCGAGTTCACCGGCTTCACGGGCAACGCTTGGATTCAGCTGTTTGCCAAGTAAAAAAGCTTCGACCGGGGGTAACTTCCAGGGAATAGTGGCGACACCACCGAGCGCAATTGCCGCCGAGCGGATTTCACTTCCATCCATGGTCAGCACCGCGGCCACAGATACTTCGGCGTGGGTCCAGGATTCGCGATCCATTACCTTATGATAACCGCTGATGGTATTTGGCGGCGCCTCCGGGATATTTATGCTACTGAGCAACTCTCCTTCGACGAGCGAATTTTCCCGCTGCGGATTTTGCTTCGGTAGTACAAAAAAATCGGCGGCGGAAAGTTCTCGCTCTCCAGCAGGCCCGGTCACCACAAAACTTGCGTTCAATGCCACCAGTGCCGGCGCGGTATCTGAAGGATGCACAATAAAACTTGGTCCGCCACCAAAGATCGCGTGTTGCTGGTTTTCTCCGGTGACAGAAAAACATTTATTGCCACCGGCTTTGTAACAGTTAAACCCGTTACGGTAATACCAGCACCAGGGACGCTGGGTAATATTCCCTGCCAGTGTCGCTACATTACGAATCTGCGGCGTTGCAATACTTGCAGCTGCTTCAGTGAGTACGTTGCTGACCTGGTTACTTTTGCTCAGCTCGTCGAGTGTGATCAGGCCACCGATGTTGGTTGAGGTGGCATTGCGAACTATTTGCCGTGAGTCTGCAATATTTCGTAGATTGATAATGACATCCGCATCGACAGTACCATCCTTGATCTGTTGTAGAAGATCGGTGCCACCGCCGGAGAAGAATACTGTCTGGCCATTATTGCGCGCCTGTTGCGCTGCGGTGACGGCATCCAGGATTGAGCTGGCATTGATATTGGTCAGTGCTTTCATGCCATTGCTCCCAGAATTTTGTCCCGGGATATGGGGAGTGAGGTCATGCGTTTGCCCGTGGCATTGGCAATGGCGTTGGCTACCGCGGCAGGCGTGAGAATGATTCCCGCTTCACCGGCGGTCTTGGCACCAAAGGGGCCATAACCATCGTCAACCTCGATAAAGGTGACTTCAATATCGGGAGCATCGAGATGGGTGAGATGACGCGCGCGGTAATAACCCGTGGTCAATGGCTGGCCACTGGCCGGGTCATACAAAAGATCTTCGTGCAGTGCCTGACCGATACCCTGAATGGTGGCGCCGCGGATTTGATCCTTTGCGGTCTGGGGGTTAATGAGGCGACCGCACTCATGTACGGTGGTGTATTTCAGGATGCGGGTGGTTCCGGTACGGGTATCCACCTCAACTTCCGTAAAATGTGCACCAAAACACTGGCGAGTCTTGCCGTCTGTGTTGGGCCTGGGTGTGGCCGAAGCAATAAGCACTTCATTTCCGGTGGGCAGGCCGCCGTCGGCGATCTGTTGTTCCAGGTCTTTGGCCGCTTCAACCACCGCGTATCCGGTCATGATGGTGGTTCGACTGCCGGATTCTCCCACCGAATAGGGGCAGCGATCAGTATCTCCGGAAACCACTTCCAATTGGGTCAGGGGCACACCCAATGCTTCGGCAGCAATCATACCCATGGTGGTTTTTGCTCCCGGGCCGATATCCGTTACCCCGACAAACAGAGTATATCTGGCACTGGAATCCACCCGCACGATTGCGCTACTGGTGCCGAGTCCGGCGCGGAACATCATGAATGAAAATCCAGCACCACGTTTAATAGAACCGGAGTCGGAGCCAGGTGTCACACGTCGACGTGACTGCCAGTCAAATTGCTCGGCACCTGTGGTAATGACCTGCTCCAGAGAATAGTTGGTGAATGGCCGCTCGGCGGTGGGTCGGAGCATATTCTGCAAGGTAAATTCTACCGGGTCCTTGCCCATCTTGTAGGCGATATCGTCCATCATGGATTCAATGCCATAGAAGCCGTGTGGCTCTGATGGTGCACGAAAATTACCTGAAGTGGTACGATTGGTATAAACCGGGTAAATAGTGCGCCTTCGATTCAGACATCCATAAACAGTCATACCGCTGATGCCGCCGGAATTTTTGCGATAGGGTCCCATGCCACTGTAGCCGCGTAATTGCAGCGCGGTGACCGTGCCGTTGTCTTTAACGCCTACTTTATAGTATTGGACCGTGGGCCACCGACCGTGAACGCCAAGCCAGTCGTCACGACGTGAATATTCCAGCATCACCGGTGCATCGGCCTGGCGGGACAGGGTGGCGGCAATCAGGTCGGCATCCTGGTTCTGGTTCTTGTTGCCGAATCCACCGCCCATAAAATTACAAATGATACGCACCTGATGATCTTCCAAAGCAAGATCACGGGCGGTATCGTGACGACAGTTGGAAATGCCCTGGGTAGGGGTATAAAGTGTCAGCTTGTCACCCTGCCAATGGGCGAGGGAACACCGTGGTTCCATCTGCGCATTGTGTACAAAACCAGTTTCGTAACGTTGTTCGAAGATCTGGTCTGCCTCGTCAAAACCGGCATCAACGTCGCCGATTTCCGACACCATGGGTTCAAACTTGTTAGCCG
>JAESQX010000212.1 GCA_016764875.1 Gammaproteobacteria bacterium | reverse complement strand
TAACTTCGCCTGCAGGATCAAACACCACTACCGGCGGTGCGGCTGAAGGGTAATCTTCGTCGGACAAAACATGAGGTCGATGCAACATATAAACATTGTCGTTTGAATCGACGGCAAAGCTTGAAGGGTCCCCCAGCTTTAACTGTGAGGGCACGTTTGGCCAATCATCGTCGACTTGAAACTGCGGTAACCGGGAAGGCGATTGAGCAAAAGCAAGCTGGGCGGAGATAAGCGCCGCTATAAGTGCAATAAAGGTGTACAGGTATGTTTTTGTGTTCGGATGGCGATTGTTCATTTGATTCCGATTATAGCGTTGGTAAAGGCATAAATCACTTCGGGTCTTTCACGAAGAATGCCGTGGTGAGAGATAATATCAGAAGGAAATATGGAAAGGAGAAATATTGGACACCCACCAATTCGCACCGATTTAAAAAATACCTGGTTGATTTATTTTGTGGGTGTCCAGTTTTATTGTCGTTTTATTGCTACTATCTTTCACCATGGGAAAACGAAACCAAATAACAAACTGGGCTGTGCTTCTTGGGGTGCTCGCCATGGGCGTTTCAACATGGGCCGCAGAACCCCGAGAGCCAGTGAAGGTGGCATCTCTGGGCCCACAGGTAGGCGAACGCGTAGCTGATTTTAGCCTGCCGGATCAAAATGGTCAGATGCAAACCCTGGACTCAATTGGTGGACCAAACGGTACAATGATCTTGTTTCACCGCTCGGCCGACTGGTGACCATATTGTAAAGCGCAACTCGTGGAGTTGCAGGAGCGGTTACAGGAGCTGAACAGCTCCGGAATCGGGGTTGCCGCAATCAGCTATGACTCTCAAGAAGTGCTCGCAGATTTTAGCGAAAGGCGGGGAATCACCTTCCCATTGCTGGCGGATGTCGACTCCGCCGTGATCACCCAATTCGGTATTCTCAATACTGTGGCAACCGAGGGCCTGGGTTCCAACAAGGATGATCCGTCGGTTCGTGCCGATGTTGCCAAATACGTATCCGCCTTCGGCTCCGCTCAATTGATAGTAGGAACCCCTTATCCTGGTACCTTTATGCTTGATGCTCAAGATCGTGTTAGCTCACGTTTTTTCGAGGAGTTCTACCGTGAGCGTAACACCACATCGAACGTGATGTTAAAACTGGGTATAGGGCTGTCACCAATCGCCGCCATTGAAGGGGAAACCGCGCAATTAAGTTTCACGGCCTACCCCAGTAACTCCAGAGTGTCAGCAGGTAGCCGATTTTCCATAGCGATAGATGTAGAACCAGGCAATAACATGCACGTGTATGCCCCAGGTGCCGAGGAAATGGGTTACCGCGTGATCGGGCTCAATTTTGCGCCCTCGCCCCATGTGCGTTTCGAGCCCGTGGAATTTCCACAATCACAAATCTATCATTTTGAACCGCTTGATGAACACGTCCCTGTCTATTTGCAGCCCTTCACGTTGTTACAGGAGGTGGTGGTTGAAGCATCGCCCAAGGCAGAGGCTGCACTGGAAGAACTCGACGCCCTGGTATTGAGCGGTTCTTTTGATTATCAAGCCTGCGATGATGCAATTTGTTTCAACCAGGTATCAGTGCCACTGTCGTTTACCCTGCATATAGAAGAACATGACAACCAGCGGACGAATCGACCCTAAAAATAGCGCTAAAAATAGTGGACATTCATCAATTCGCACTAATAAAAAATGAAGGCTCCGATGATTTATATTGTGGGGGCTGTTTTTATGCTTCATAAATAATATGTGGAGCGTTGTTATATGGCGGTTCGGAATACTGCGCATTCCGGTTGGGCAAGTAGTGTAGTGGAGAATGATCTTCTATACTGCCAGAGGTTTGGATTCAGGTATTTTTATAATTACAGGAGGTTGTAATGAAGTGTGTACAAAGCGTAGTTACCCTGGCACTTATAGGCTTGTTTGTTTCGCTTTCAGTAGGTGCTCAAACGACTGACGAGGCGATCGCCAAGGCGACCTTGCCATTGCCAGAGGATTTGCGAGCCGAAGCCGCAGTTTTTACTTATGACACGGATACGGGTGAGCGCATTCAATTGCGGTCAGGCGCTAACCATGTTGAGTGTCGACTCAAGGGCGATAATGGATTTACGCGATGCTTTTCTATATTAGGCTCGGCGCGGCGTGATTTGGCCGCAAAGCTGACGGCGGAAGGAATGTCCAGGGACGAGCGGCAAGCTGCGCTCAAGACGGCGGAGGAAAACGGGATGATCAAGCCGCGGATATTCGGATCCATGAGTTATAGGCTCTATGATAAAGGTGATCGAATCCAATTGTTGTGGATTTTGTCGCTCCCGAATGCTACTTCGGAGGATCTCGGGATGCCCACTGGAGCCCAACGGGACAACTCTCTTGCCGGTAAGGGGACACCCTGGATGATGCGAGAGGGCACACCGAGCGCACATCTGATGATTCCGATTAACGGCACAGAGCTTTCGAATCATCCGTAACTGTTTGAATATGAATTTGAGTGGTGAGCCTTGTATATTCCTCGCATCCAAGGTGAATTTTAAGCGTAATGCTAAAAAATTTTGTGGGGTCCAATAAGAGACCCCCTCTACTGAAGGAAGGCTAAATCATGAAACGTTTATTGCTCGCCGCCACCCTATGTGTTTTCAGTACTATTGTGCTGGCGGAAACTCATTATCTTGCTATTCAAGTCAATGAGAATGATCCTCGGCTGATGAATTTGGCGCTTAATAATGCGCGAAATGTTGAGCGCTATTATAAGGAATCGGGTGATGACGTAGTAATAGAGATTGTCACTTACGGTCCAGGACTTAATATGCTGGTAAAGGGTAAAAGTCCGGTCGCTGAACGAATTTCAACGATGATAAAAAATATGGGTAATATTTCTTTCTCAGCGTGTGAAAATACTCGCAAAGCAATGTCGAGATCAGCTGGCAAGGAGATTGAATTGTTAGACGAAGCAAAAAGCGTTCCTTCAGGAGTTGTAAGGCTGATGGAACTGCAGGAGGGTGGTTACAGCTATATTCGGCCTTAAGAAAATTCAGGGTCCTGCTTCATACCTTTTGTTAATATTTTGACCGGAGAGTCTAGAATATAAGGTTGAAACGAGACCCTTCGGGAGCTGGCCTGGATGGTTTCCCAGAGGGTCATTAGTGACGACTTTTAAACGGCCTTTTTAACTCTGATTTTTTTGTCATCCAGCAGGCTACCATTAAGGTGCTTCATTGCGGCCTTGGCTTCACCGGCTTTCGGCATGTCGACAAAAGCGAACCCTTTGGATTCGCCAGATTTCTTATCCAGTACAAGATTCGTGGATTGAACCGCGCCGTGCGCTTCAAACATGGCTTGAAGTTC